>JBOGHR010000206.1:0-4098 GCA_050744905.1 Acidimicrobiales bacterium | reverse complement strand
CCGACGACAGCACGCCCAGCGTCACCGCCGTGCCGTAGGGCACCCGCGACGCCAGGCAGGCGGCGGCCGGCTTGTCCCAGGTGCGCAGGCCGAGGCGGGCCGACTCGGCCCGCACGTCGGCCTTGGCGTAGCCGGCGTCGACGAGAGGGAAGGCGGCGCCCCGCTCGGCCGCCGCCTCCTGGCCGGGGCGGTGGTCGCCCAGGTCGTCGAGGTTGACGCCGAGCACCACCGTCGCCCCGCCGGCCGTGAACGGCGCCACGGCGTCGAGCAGCGCCGCCTTGCACCAGTAGCAGCGACGGCCGTCGTTGGCGGCGTAGGCGGGGTCGGCCAGCTCGTCGGTGGGCACCGGGCGCCAGCGCAGCCCCCACTCCGCCGCCAGGGCCCGGCAGTCCGCCTCCTCCTCGGGGGCGAGCGACGGCGACACGGCCGTGACGGCGGTGGCGCCGTCGCCCAGGGTGTCGTTGGCGACCCACGCCAGGAAGGCGGAGTCGGCGCCGCCGCTGAAGGCGACCACCACGGGGGCCAGCTCCCGGAGGCGGGCCCGCAGGGCGTCGAGCGACGCCGGGCGCGGCATCTCGCGCCGTTCGTCCCGGTTCGCCACGAGATCAGGCTGCAGGAAGGCCACGGTCACGCCCCATCCTGCCACCGATGCGTATGCTCCATTGTTGTAGGGACACCACGACTGGAGGCTGAACATGCGCCGGATGCGACCTTGGCGGCTCATCGCGATGATGCTGACCGCGACGCTCGTGATGGCGGCCTGCGGTGACGACGACGACGTCGCCGGCACCGACACGACCGCCGCCGACGGGGCCAGGACGGTCACCATCGCGTTCATGGGGGCGCTCACCGGCGACAACGCCAACCTGGGCATCAACATCCGCGACGGCATCCGGCTGGCCATCGAGGAGGCCAACGCCGCCGAAGGCGACGTGCAGATCGCCCTGAAGGAGTTCGACACCGCCGGCGACCCGGCCCAGGCGAGCACGGTCAAGGACCAGGTGATCGCCGACGACGACGTGGTCGGCGTCGTGGGCCCGGCCTTCTCGGGCGAGACCCGGGCGGTCATCCCCGCCTTCGAGGACGCCGGCCTGCCCATGGTGAGCCCCTCGGCCACCAACAAGGAGCTGCCCGACGTCGTCCCCAACAGCCGGGTGTTCCATCGCATCATCGCCGACGACACCCTCCAGGCCGCCGGCGTGGCCGCCTACCTGGCCGACACCCTCGAGCCGACGTCGGCCGTCTACATCCACGACAACAGCGAGTACGGCAAGGGCCTCACCGACGACGTGGTGAGGCTGGCTGGGGAGGCGGGCGTGCGGGCCGCCGTCGCCCAGCCCCTCGTCCTCGACCCCAAGGCCCAGGACTTCTCGTCCACCGTCAACTCGGTGGTCAGCGCCGACCCGGGCGCCGTCTTCTACGGCGGGTACTACGCCGAGGCCGGGCGGCTGAAGAAGCAGCTCACCGACGCCGGCTTCACCGGGACCTTCGTGAGCGGCGACGGGTCGCTCGACCCCGGCTTCGTCGACGCCGCCGGGGCGGCGGCGGCCGAGGGCGCCCAGCTCAGCTGCCCCTGCAACCTGGCCTTCGAGACGTCGACGGGCAAGCTCAAGGAGTTCTACGACAACTTCCGGGCCGAGATCGGCAAGGAGCCCGGGCTGTACTCGCCCGAGGGCTACGACGCCGCCAACATCCTCATCGGGGGGATCAAGGCCGGCAACGAGGACCGCGAGAGCCTGCTCAACTGGCTCGAGGAGGACTTCACCAGCTACGAGGGCGTGTCGAAGACCGTCGAGTTCGCCGAGAACGGCAACGTGACCTCCAAGGAGTTCTTCGTCTTCCAGGTCAAGGAAGGCGAGCTGGCCCCGTCGGCCACGGTCGAGATCAGGTAGCGCGCGCAGCCGACCGATCGGACGCCGAGGCCGGGGCCGGGCGGAGGGCTGACCGTGCCCTCCGCCCTGGCGTGAGGAGGACGCCATCAACTCCTGCTTCCGATGCCTGGCCGACCAGTTCTGGCCGCAGACGCTCGACGGCCTCACCCTGGGCTCGGTCTACGCCCTGATCGCCCTGGGCTACACCCTGGTCTACGGGGTGCTGCGGCTGATCAACTTCGCCCACTCGGAGATCTTCATGATCGGGATCTTCGCCTCCCTCTTCACCATGCACGGCCTCGGCATCGAGCGCTCGGACCCGGCCCGCACCGGGCTGGCGCTGGTGTTGACGCTGGCGGTCGTGCTCGTCGTCGCCATGCTGGCCTCCGGGCTCAGCGCCGTGGCCATGGAGCGGATCGCCTACCGGCCGCTCCGCAAGGGAGGCGCCCCCCGGCTGGCGGCGCTGATCACCGCCATCGGGATCTCGCTGTTCCTCCAGGAGCTGTTCGCCGCCCGCTACGGCCGCGACCTGCTCCCCTTCCCCCGGGTCCTCGAGAAGCGCCAGCTGGCCGACTGGGGCGGCGCCAACATCAGGACCGACAAGGTGCTCGTCGTGGTGGCCGCCCTGGTGCTCATGGTCGGCCTCGACCGCTTCATGGCCCGGTCGCGGCTGGGGCGGGGGATCCGGGCCACGGCCCAGGACGCGGAGACGGCCGCCCTCATGGGCGTCGACATCAACCGGGTGGTCATGCTCACCTTCTTCCTGGGGGGGATCCTGGCCGGCGCCGCCGGGCTGCTCTACGGGGTGTTCTTCGAGGTGGCGCGCTACAACATCGGCTTCCTCCCCGGAATCAAGGCCTTCACCGCCGCCGTGCTGGGCGGCATCGGCAACGTCCGGGGGGCGCTGCTCGGCGGCCTGCTCCTCGGGCTGCTGGAGAACTGGGGGGCGACCGTGCTGGGCGGCGAGTGGAAGGACGTGTTCGCGTTCACCGTGCTGGTGCTCGTGCTGCTGGTCCGCCCCACCGGCCTGCTGGGCGAGTCCCTGGGGCGGGCACGGGCATGAGCGGCCGGCGCCGGCTGGCGGAAGTGGGCGCCGCCCGCCGCCGCGCCGCCCACGCCCTGGGGCGGGTCTCGGTGGTGGACCCGGTGGCCCGGTGGTGGGCGGGCCGGCCCCTGCCCGTCAAGGCGGCGGCCTTCACCGCCGCCCTCGCCTTCGCCGTGTGGTACCCGACCACGCTGTCCACCTACTGGCAGAGCGTGCTGTTCTTCCCGGTGGGCGTGTACATCGTGCTCGCCCTGGGGCTGAACATCGTGGTGGGCGCGGCGGGCCTCCTCGACCTCGGCTACGTCGCGTTCTACGCCGTCGGCGCGTACACCACCGCCCAGCTCACCACCTCGTCGGGCCTCACCGCCTGGGAGGCGCTGCCGGCGGCCATCGTCGTCGCCATGGTGGCAGGCGTGATCCTCGGCACCCCCACCCTGCGCCTGCGGGGCGACTACCTGGCCATCGTCACCCTCGGCTTCGGCGAGATCGTGCGCATCGTGGCCCAGAACAGCGAGTCGCTGGGCGAGGCGCGGGGCATCACCGGGATCCCCCACCCGTCGGCCGTGCTCGGCACCGAGTTCGCCTTCGCCCCCCTGCCCTACTACTACGTGGCCCTGGTCGCCGCCGTCCTGGCCGTGGTGATGACCGTGCGCCTGAACCGCTCGCGGGTGGGCCGCGCCTGGTCCGCCGTCCGGGAGGACGAGGACGCGGCCCAGGCCATGGGGGTGCACACCTTCACCATGAAGCTGTGGGCCTTCGCCGTCGGGGCGTCGATCGGCGGGATGGGGGGGTGGATCTACGCCAGCAAGGTGAGCTTCATCAACCCCGACAACTTCCCCTTCTTCTTCTCCGTCATCATCCTCTCGGCCGTGGTGCTCGGGGGCATGGGGTCGGTCCCCGGCGTCATCGCCGGGGGCTTCGCCATCGCCTTCATCCCCGAGTACCTCCGGGCGGCGCCGGCGGGCGAGACGATCACCCGGTGGTTGAACACGCTCACCGGCGGCGACGTCGGCACCATCACCGAGTACCGCGTGCTGCTGTTCGGGCTGGTGCTGGTGGTGATGATGGTCTTCCGGCCCCAGGGCCTGATCCCCAGCCGCCAGCGGGCGGCCGAGCTGGCCGAGGCGGGGCCGACCGGCGGGCTGGCCGGGTGGATCTTCGCCAGCAAGGTGGCCTTCATCA
>JBOGHR010000205.1:0-9324 GCA_050744905.1 Acidimicrobiales bacterium | reverse complement strand
AGCGAACTGCCCGACCCAAGCCGGCAGCCCCCAACAAGCCCGCCACCTCCCGGTAGGCGTCTCCCGGATCGGGCGGATAGTCCCCACAATCGGCCGAATCACGACTCTCGCCGGGCGGCCAGTCGGGTTCATGATCGTCTCCGACCAGGAAACCCCTGCTCAGTGGCGCTCTTTGACCCCTCTCCGACTTCCCTCCCAGGGAGCCGCACCCAACTCAGTACCGTGGATCTTCTGGGCCAAGGCCTGGCCGGCGCGGCTCGCCTCGGCGCGCACGGCGGCGCAGCGGTTGATGAGCTGCTCACTCGTCTGGATGACGTCGAGGTCAGCCAGGGACCGCTCCAGCCTCCTCAGCCGCAGCTCGCCCCAGCCAGCCCGCAGGGCGCCGTAGCGCAGTTCGGTGACGGTCACGAAGGACACGACCCGAGATCGCCCGTCGACACCGTCCTGGCGGCTTCGGCGTGCGGCGAGCGTCGGGGATCGAGCAGCCAGCTCACGACGTCGGTGTCGAGGACGACGTGGCTGAGCCGTCGTCGCTGGATCACTCCTCGGTGAGCGCGGCGTAGAAGGCGTCCCACTCGTCCTCGCCGACGTCCTCCATGGCGAACTCCTGCGGGCTCAACCGGGGACGGGAGTCCCAGAGGGCGTCGTCGTCGACGGCGAACAGGCGAAGCCCGGGCTCGTCTGAACGCTGGACCACCGACACGCCGTCATCGTAAGCCTCAACAGCCGAACCGGCGATCACGGCGCCGCTTGGTCGGGCGAGCCGAGCAGGCGGTCCCACGCCTCGATGGCGTGGGGCAGTGAGGGACGGACGGGGTGGCGGTAGCCCTGGGTGGTGCGGGTGTCCACGTGGCCGGCGAGGTCGGCGACCTTCACCAGGTCGTCGAGCTGGTCGGCCACGAGCTCGACGCACCGTTCAGTACGGGGATGACAACGCTAATCGCGGCAGTGAATGCACCGGTGCCGGGGGCCGGTGGGAGCTGCGTACACTTCCGCGGCAGTGACAGGTAGCGGGCCGAATGCCGCGCCGGGCCGCCCGGCCGAGAGCCGGCTCGTGCTTCTTGGCGCGCCGTGCCCCGCGACCAACGTGGTGTTCCACGCGCTGGCGGCCGCCTTCGGGCCCTTCCCCGTCATCCTCGAACGGCCGGTGTCGCGATGGCGGCTGGCGAGGAGGCGGGCCCGGACGCTCGGTCTGCGGACGGTCGCCGGGCAGATCCTGTTCTCCGCCGTCGCGGTACCGGTCCTGGCGCGCCGTGGCCGGCCGAGGATCGCCGCCATAGCGCGCAAGCACGGGCTCGACCTGTCGCCAGTCGAGCCGCCGCCGGTTGCGGTGGCTTCCGTGAACTGCGAGGACGCGCGCGCTGTGCTCCGCCGGCTCGACCCCCGAGTGGTCGTCGTGAGCGGGACGAGGATCATCTCCCGGGACACGCTCGCGTGCGTCCCGGCGCCGTTCATCAACATGCACGCCGGCGTGGCGCCCCAGTACCGAGGAGTCCACGGAGGGTACTGGGCGCTCGCCGAGGGGCGACCCGAACTCGCCGGGACCACGGTGCACTTGGTGGATGCGGGCATCGACACCGGCGCCATCCTCGGGCAGGCGACCTTCCGGCCGGGCCCGGGCGACTCCTTCGCGACATACCCTTACCTCCACCTCGCCGCCGGGCTGCCGCTCCTGTTGTCGTCGGTGGCCGAGCTGCTCGCGGGCCGCGAGCCGCGGCCGGTCGCGCCGATCTCAGCCGTCGGGCGGTCGTGCCTCCGTACTCACCCGACGCTGTGGGGCTACCTCGGCACGCGGGTGCGCCGCTCGGTTCGGTGAGCGGCGGGCGGCTTCGGGAGCCGGGTCGTTGTCGTTGGGAGGTGGGCACCGCTGGTATCGGCCGCACTCCGTGCCAAACATGAGCGACCTGTCTCCGAGCGCACCCTCGCTCCGCGCACCGTGGTGCGGGTGTCGCCGGCGGCGGACCGGTGCGCAAGTTCGTCAGCGGCCGAGCCACGGGCGACGGACGGTATGGTGACCCCTATGGACGGGGAGCCGTACGGCGAGGCGGCCCCGCCCGCCGAACGGCGCTCCTCGCTCTCCGTCGGTCGCCGTCGACCGCGCCTCGTGCACCTGACGACGACGGACATGAGCCTGGCGCTCCTTCTCGGGCCGCAGCTCGCAGCCTTCGTCGAGGCGGGGTACGAGGTGATCGGCGCCTCGGCGCCGGGCCACCATGTCGAGCACCTCGCCGGTCTCGGTGTTCGCCACGTGCCGGTCCGCCACGCGACACGGGCGGTGGCGCCGCACCACGACTTGGCGGCGCTCTTCGAGCTGTGGTCGCTGTTCCGCCGGCTACGGCCGGCCATCGTCCATACACACAACCCCAAGCCCGGGCTCTACGGACGGTGGGCGGCGAGGGCGGCTGGAGTGCCCGCCATCGTGAACACGGTTCACGGGCTCTACGCACAGCCGGGTGACCGCTGGGCGAAGCGGACGATCGTGTACGGGCTCGAGCGGACCACCGCGCGGTGCTCGCACGCAGAGCTCGTCCAGAATCCCGAGGACGTGGCCGTGCTCAAACGGCTCGGCGTCGCCCCCCAGAAGTTGATTCTGCTCGGCAACGGCATCGACCTGTCGCGCTTCGACCGTTCACGGGTGCGGGGGGACGACGTGGCGAAGCTCCGGCGGGACGTCGGCGCGGGGCCGGGCGACGTCGTCTGCACCGTGGTGGGGAGGCTCGTCGCCGAGAAGGGGTACCGCGAGGTCTTCACTGCGGCCAGCTCGTTGTCCGTCCGCGAACCCCGGGTCCGGATGGTGGTGGTTGGACCGCCCGAGATCGACAAGCGCGACGCGATCACGGCCGCCGAGATCGAGGGTGCCCGCCGGTCCGGCATCCGGTTCTTCGGTTTCCGGGACGACCTGGAGACCATCTACGCCGCTTCGGACGTCTACGTCCTGGCGTCACACCGGGAGGGGTTCCCGCGCTCGGCGATGGAGGCCGCGGCCATGGGCCTGCCGGTGATCGCCACGGACATCCGGGGTTGCCGGGAGGTCGTGGACCATGAGCGGACGGGTCTCCTCGTGCCGCCGATGGCGCCGGGCCCGCTGGCCGATGCGATCGCCCGCCTGGCCGGCGATCCAACGCTCAGGGCGCGGTTCGGCGCCGAGGGTGTGCTCAAGGCGCGCCGGGACTTCGACCAGCGACGGGTGATCGAGATCACGCTCGAGACCTACGACCGGCTACTCGCCGCACCGGTCGCGCCGGTCGCTGCGCCGACGTGATGGTCCGGCGGGGCACAGTGGCCGACGCCGACACGGCCGCCCTGCTCCACGCGGCGGAGATCCGGGAAGGGTTCCTCGCCACCCTCGGGCCCGGCTTCCTCACGCTGCTGTACCGGCGGCTGGTGCGCGACCCACGCTCGTTCCTCGTCGTCGCCGACCAGTGCGACGGTATCGACGGCATCGCCGGCTTCGCCGCCGCCACCGAGGATCTAGGAAGGCTGTACCGGACGTTCCTCTGGCACGACGGCGGGCGGGCGGTCGCGTGTGCCGCCCCCCGCCTGATCCGTTGCGCGTCACGCGTCCGCGAGACGCTCCGCTACCGGGACTCGGGCGAGCGGGGCGCCGGGGCGGAGGTGGTCTCCGTGGCGGTCACCAGCCGCTGCCATGGCCGGGGCATCGGGCGAGCGCTGGTCGAGGAGACCAAGACCGAGCTCGCCCGGCGGGGCGTCGGCGCCGCCAGGGTCGTCGCTGCCCGCGACAACGAGGCGGCCCTCGCCCTCTATCGGGCGTGCGGCTTCCGCGTCGCCTCGGAGATGCAGGTGCACCGGGGGACGACGTCGGTGGTGCTCGTGTGGCCGTGACGATCGGGATCGTGGCTTTCGTCGCCTCCGTAGTTGCCACTCCGGCGGCGGGCCGTCTGGCCCGGCGCCTCGGGATGCTGGACCGTCCCGGGCCCTTCAAGGCCCAGCGCGAGCCGGTGCCGTACCTCGGCGGGCTCGCCGTGTTCGTGGGCCTGACCGTCGGCACGGCGGCCGCTCGGCCCGCCTTCGTCCTCCCATTCGCGCTCGCGCTGGCCCTGGGGATGGCCGACGATCGGCTCGATCTTGCCCCCGGGGTGCGCCTGGCATGTGAGGTGGTCATCGGAGTTGGAGCCGCCCTGGTGGTTCCTACCGGGCTGCCGGCGCCGCTCGGCCAGCTGGCTGTGACGAGCGCCGTGGTGGTGCTGGTCAACGCCGTGAACCTCATCGACGGGCTCGACGGGCTGGCGTCCGGCGTCGCCCTCGCCGGCTCCGTCGGCTTCGCCGTCGTCCTCCACGGCGACGACCGCCTGGTGGCGTCCGCCCTGGCGGGTGCGTCGGCCGGGTTCCTCGTGCACAATCGCCCGCCCGCCAGCATCTACCTCGGTGACGCGGGCGCCTACCTCCTTGGGACCGCGCTGGCGCTGCTCCTGGCGAGTGCATGGGCGGCCGGGTCGGCGTCGAGTGCGGGCGTGGCGGCCGTGATGCTGGTCGGTGTCCCCCTGACCGAAACGGTGGTGGCGGTCGTGCGCCGCTGGCGCAACCGGCGTCCGCTGTTCCAGGGCGACCGCGGCCATGTGTACGACCAGCTCGTGGACCGGGGATGGACGGCCGGGCGCGCCAGCGGCGCTTGCGTGGTGGCGCAGTGCGTGCTTTCGGCCATCGCCGTGGTGGCAGCCCACCTGGTCCCTGGCGCCACCGTCGTCGTCGTGGCGACGACCGGTGCGGCGATCGTCGTCATCGTCGGCGTGGGCGGTTTCGTCGCGGCCGGTCCACGGGGGGGTGTCACGTGAGGCGGCCGGCGATGATGGGCGGCAGGCCGGCCTTCCCCGGCGGACTCGCCTTCGCGCGACCGTTGACCCCGCCGCTCGAGCGGGTCGTGGCCCGGCTCGCGCCGTCCTACGACCGGGGCGTCCTGACCAACGGCCCGCTGGTGCGCGAGTTCGAGGAGTTGGCGGCCGCGCAGCTCGGCGTCGCCCACGCGGTCGCCGTGGCCTCGTGCACGTCCGGGCTCATGCTCGCCCTGCGGGCGCTCGGTGTCCGAGGCAGCGCCGTTCTCCCGGGCTTCACGTTCTGCGCCACTGCCCACGCGGTGGACTGGAACGGGTTGCGACCGGTGTTCGCCGACTGTCACGCACGGACGTTCCAGCTCGACCCCGACGACGCCCGTCGTCGCCTGGACGGCGCCGGCGTTCTCGTTGCGACGCACGTCTTCGGCGCACCCTGTCCGGTCGAGACCCTCGAGTCGCTCGCCGCGGCGGCTGGCGTCCCTTTGGTGCTCGACGCTGCGCACGCGTTCGGTGCGTTGCGCAGCGGCAGAGCCGTCGGCGGCTTCGGCGATGTCGAGGTGTTCAGCTTGAGCCCGACAAAGATCGTCGTGGCGGGCGAGGGGGGGCTCGTCGCAACCAACCGTGACGACATCGCCGAATCCGTTCGCTGCGGCCGCGACTACGGCAATCCCGGCGATTACGACACCCGGTTCGTCGGGCTCAACGGGCGTCTCTCGGAGCTCCATGCGGCTGTCGCTCTGGAATCCCTCCTGATGTTGGACGAGCATCTGGAGCGCCGGCGTGCCCTCGCCGCGGCATACGGCGCCGGCCTCGCCGAGCTTCCCGGCATCGATTTGCAAGAGATCGAGCCCGGTGACGCCTCGACGTGGAAGGACGTGACCGTCATCGTCGACGAGCAGCACTTCGGGCTCCCCCGGGACGTCATGGTGCGAGCCCTGCGGGCCGAGGGCATCGACGTCCGGTGCTACTTCTCGCCGCCCGTCCACCTTCAGCGAAGTTACGCCACGACGGAGCCGCCGTCGCTTCCGGTGACCGAGCATGTCGCCGGGCACGTGGTAAGCCTGCCTGTCCGCGTCGACCTCAGGGAGCCGTCGGCTACGCGGGTCGTCGAGGCGCTGGCTGCGCTCCATGCCCACGCCGACGCCGTCCGCGCCGCCGATGGCGCGGCCGGGTGACCCGAGGGGCTCGTCGAGAGCGGATCATGCGGCGCCGGAACCCTGCAGCCAGCTCTGGAACATGAGCACGTCCCACACCTCGTATCCTGCATCGCGCTTCCCGGTTAGGTGTGCCGTCCATGCCGCTCGCACCACCGCCGGCTCCAGGAACCCCTCTTGGCGCATGCGGCGCTCGTCGAGCAGGTCCTCGGACCAGTCGCGGAGCGGCCCCCGCAGCCACGACCCGATGGGCGGTCCGAACCCTGTCTTCGGGCGGTCGAAGAGCTCTGGGGGCACGTGGCGGGACAGCACCTCCCGGAGCAGCCACTTTCCTCTGCCGTCTCGGAGCTTCAACGACAGCGGCACGCGCCACGCCCACTCGACGAGCCGGTGGTCCAGGAGTGGGACCCGCGCTTCGAGGCCGACGCTCATCGCCGCCCGATCGAGCTTCACGAGAATGTCGTCGGGAAGGTAGGTTGCGAGGTCGAAGTACATCATCTGCTCGACGGGGTCGGCGCTCACAGCATCGACCGCGATCTCGGTGAGCACCGACGCCGGTTCATCGGCGCCGACGACGACGCCGGCAGGTCGCTTCCAGTGCGACACCAGCAGCATGTAGCGCTCGGCGGCGCTCCGCGAGCCGAGCAGGTCGGCCAGTTTCTGAATCTTCGTTCCCGGGTTGCGCACGCGGAACCGACGGGGAACCAGACCAGTCGACCACAGGGCGTCCCAGAGCGCCGGTGGGACCCGCCGGGTGCCGGTCGCAAACGCGGCCCGCGCCGGTCGGGGGAGCCACCCGAGCGAGTGCCGCAACGAGTGCTCCCACGCGTACCGGTTGTACCCGCCGAACAGCTCGTCGCCACCGTCTCCGGAAAGTACGACGGTGACGTCGCGCCGGGCGACTTCGCTCACGAGGACGAGGGGGATCTGCGAGGTGTCCCCGAAGGGCTCGTCGTAGATCTCGTGGAGGCGGGGGATCACGCCCATGGCGCTCGTCGACGACACCCGGACGTCGACGTGGTCGGTGCCCAGGTGGCGCGCGACGCGGGCGGCGTCGTCCGACTCGTCGTATGCCGGGTCGTCGAACCCGACGGTGAAGGTTCGCACCGGCCTCGACGACTGCGCCTGCATGAGCGCGACCACGAGCGACGAGTCGATCCCGCCCGACAGTAAGGCGCCCGTCGGTACGTCGGCCTCCGAGCGGAGGGCGATGGACTCGCCGAGCAGTCGCTCGATGGCGTCGGCGAGCGGCGCCGGCTCCTCCGGCAACCTCGACGCCACGCCGGAGGCGACCGCGTCGCGAGCCGACCAGTAGCGGCCCGGCCCGACAACGGCGGGGGGGTCGCCGTCGGCTCGCACGGTGAGGACGCTGCCCGGGGGCAGCTTGAAGACGCCCTCGTAGATCGAGCGGGGGCCCGGCACGCAGTTGTGCCGCAAGTAGAGCGCCAGGGAGCCGCGATCGACCCGTGCGGTGAACGCCGGGTGGGCCCGGAACGCCTTCAGCTCCGACGCGAACAGCATCGTCCGGCCGACCCAGCCGTAGTAGAGCGGCTTCTCGCCCACCCGGTCACGTACGAGGTGGAGGCGACGGTGGCGGGTGTCCCACAGAGCCATGGCGAACATGCCGTTCAGCCGGCCCAGCGCCGTCTCGAGGCCCCACCGCTCCACCGCAGCCAGCAGCACCTCGGTGTCGCAGTGACCGCGGAAGCGGAACCCGCTGCGCTCGATCTCGTCACGTAACGCCCGGAAGTTGTAGATCTCCCCGTTGTAGACGACGACGTATCGCCCGTCGGCGGAAACCATGGGCTGGCTTCCCAGCTCCGACAGGTCGAACACCGACAGGCGGCGGTGACCGAGCGCCACGCCGGCGGCCGCGTCCACCCATGCGCCCCGGCCATCGGGTCCCCGGTGGCGTAGCGCGTCCGCCATGGCGAGGACCGTGCGCGTCAGGTCCTCGGCCCGGTCGCCGGGGTCGAGCTGGAGGAGGCCGGTCAGGCCGCACACGCGATGCCCCGCCAGGCACCGGTCGTGCCCCCGTTGCTCACGACGCCGAGAGCGCCCGCCAGATCTGGTCCACCGACTGATCAACTGTCTGGCGTTGGCTCGGGACGACGCCCTCGCGGTCGAGTGTCGCCTCGTACGGGTCCTGATTGCCGCTCAGCGCCCGGAGTGTTCCGACCCGCTGCCGGGCGTAGAGACCACTGACGTCGAGCTCGGCGCATCCCTCGACCGGCGCCGACACGTAGACCTCGAAGAAGCGGCTGCCGTGGAGGGAGCGCACCTCGTCGCGGTCCTCCCGGCGAGGCGAGATCAGCGCGCACACGACCACGACGCCGTTGCGGCTCAGGAGGTGGACGACAAAGCCGATCCGCCTGACGTTCTCTCGGCGGTCCTCGCGGGAGAAGCCTAGGTCGCTCGTCAGATGCGTTCGCACGACGTCTCCGTCCAGCACCTCGACGCGTGTGCTTCTGCGACGGAGGCGGTCGGCGACGGCGCTCGCCGGTGTGGTGTTCACAGCCGACAGGAGCCCGGTGAACCAGATCGTAGGGCCGGAGCCGCCGACGTCGGTGGACGCCCGCCGCTCGATTGGCGTGGACCATCTGTCCTCCATGGCGTCAAAGCGCACGGAGTTCCCTCCTGAGCTGGTGAGAGTGGTCGAGATCGCGGTAACTGGTCTCCCCCGGAATCGGACGCCGCACCCCTCCAGCCGACATCGCCGAGGGCGACGGGCGTCAACGGCGCTCGGCGCCCCGAGGGTAGCAGCGGTCAAGGTGCTGTGGTACGGGCCGGACCATAGGTGTGAATGTTTCCTATTCGCCCTTGTACCTGACGTTCCGCACGTCTCGGCCCCGTTATCGGCCCCCGCCGGTGGTGGCGTTGGTCTAGGCGTCGGCGGGGACGCCGAGCAGGTCGAGGACTTGGTGTTGTAGGGAGGTAAGGGTGGGTTCGGAGGTCTGGGTGTTGAGCGACACGCTCGTTGAGGATGGCGGGGCCGTTCAGCGACACGGTATTCGAGGACGGCAGCGGGGGCTCACATCCTCGTGGTGGCGCCGGCGCGGCGACAGCCCGAGGACGACGCCACCACCAGGTCATTCTCCTCCTCCGGGCCCTGAGGTCGGGTAGGGAGCCGGGTGATCCGGGGCGCTGGCGGCCGGGCGGTCTACTGGGCCAGGCTGCAACACGAGTTGGCCCTTCCCCGCCCCGCCGAGCCGGGCGAGGCTGGGAGGCGATGCCGGGGAGCCGTCGTGATCGTGGTGGGCGACATGGTGCAGGACCTCGACGGCGAGCTGGCCGCCGGTCGCGTCCGGTGCCCGGGCTGCCACGGCGCCCTGCGGCCCTGGGGGTTCGCCCGCCCGCGCTCGGTGCGCACCTCGCCGGGG
>JBOGHR010000204.1:0-3916 GCA_050744905.1 Acidimicrobiales bacterium | reverse complement strand
CGGGGCCAGGTTGGCGCCGGCCAGGGCCCGGTCGAACACGGTGGCCAGGCCGAGGGCCTCGACCCGCTCGATGCCGGCGGCCAGCCGGCGCTGGGGCCGCTCGACCCCCTGCACGTACTCGTCCAGGTAGCTCACCGTGGCCCGCTTGGCATCGGCGAACACCTCGTCGTCGGTGCCGTCCTTCATGAGGCGCTGGAGGTGGCCGTTGAAGCTCCGCACGCTGCGGACCAGCGCGTCGAGGTGCCCCTCCACCTGGGCCAGCTGGATGTGGACCTTGGCGTCGCCGGCCACCGCGCGGGGCTGGGCCGTGGCCAGCTCCGCCAGGTCGGCCAGCCCGTCGCCGATGGCGTCGAGCACCGCGGTCTGCAGGCCGACGGCGTGGCGCAGCCGGTCGAGGGCGTGCATGACGCCGGCCACCGCCGCCTCCCCCCGGGGCGTGAGCGACCACTGGAGGTTCTTGCGCTCGAACTCCTCGGGCGTGCCGTAGCGGGCGGCATGGTCCTGGGTGGCGTCGAGCAGGCCCCAGCCCACCAGGGAGGCGAGGGCCCGCTGGAGGGTGTCGTCGTCGGTGGGCTCGTCCCAGCCGCCGGCGGCGAGGGCGCTCCGCACCTGGTCGAGGTTCAGGGCGGGGGCGAGGACGGCGGCCTGCTCGAAGGCGGCCATGACGGCCACGTGCAGGTCGTGCAGCTCGGTGGTGGTGAAGCGGAACAGCTCCGCATCGACGACCCTCCACGGGCGGCGCTCGGGCACGACGAGACACTACGCCGCCCCCTGTGACAATGACAGGGGTGAAATTCCACCGGCGGGATTTCCCCAGGTCGGTGGGCGGTCGTCCCCAGGATCTGCCCCGCTGGCTGTGGAAGGGCGGGCGCCGGCGAGGGGCTGCCGCACTCAGCGCGGGAGACCGACATCGGAGAGTGCGGAGAACCGACATCGCGGCCCGCGTGAGAACGACATCGCGCGCTACCCTCAGGGACGTGGCCCGCTACCTCCGGAGGCTCGTCGACGGCCTGCTGGGCGAGCTCCTCGCCGAGCTGCCGGCGGTGCTGATCGTAGGGCCACGGGCGACAGGAAAGACGACGACGGCCACTCGCCACGCCTCGAGCCTCGTCCGCCTCGATCGTCCCGCCGAGGCGGCGGCCTTCCACGCGGACCCGGATGCGGCACTGGCGAGCTTCGAGGAGCCGGTCGCGCTCGACGAGTGGCAGGAGGTGCCGACCGTCCTCGGCGCCGTGAAGCGAGCCGTCGACGCCGATCCCCGACCAGGGCGCTTCCTGCTCACGGGGTCGGTTCGGGCCGACATCGAGGCGGAGACGTGGCCGGGAACCGGCCGCGTCGTGCGCGTCGGCATGTTCCCCATGACCGTGGCCGAACGCCTCGAGCGCGCCACCCGACCACTCGTCGACCGGCTGTTGGACGGTGAACCCCTCCAACCGGCAGCGCCGGCGACGGACCTCCGCGGTTACATCGCATTCGCGCTCCAAGGCGGCTTCCCGGAGATGCTCTCGCTCTCCGACCGGGGCCGGCGCCGATGGATCGACAGCTACGTCGACCAGCTGCTCACCCGTGACGCGGCGCTCGTCGATCGTGGACGAAACCCCGCGCGTCTGCGGCGCTACCTCGAGGCGTACGCCCTGAACACCGCCGGCCTCGTCGAGGACAAGACGCTCTACGACGCCGCAGGGATCGATCGGCGCACCGCCATCGCATACGAGGCGCTGCTGGTGAACCTCCAAGTCGTCGAGGCGGTCCCTGCGTGGACGTCGAACCGGCTCAAGCGCCTCACGCTCACGCCCAAGCGATACGTCGTCGATCCCGCGCTCTTGGCCGGCATCGTCGGGCTGACCGACGACGCCGTGCTCCGCGACGGCGACCTTCTCGGCCGCGCGCTCGACACCTTCGTCGCCGCCCAGCTCCGCGCCGAGGCCGACGTCGCCCAAAACCGCGCCGGGCTCTACCACCTACGCCAAGAGCAGGGCCGCCACGAGATCGACCTCCTGGCCGAGCTCGGCGGCGAACGAGTGATCGGGATCGAGGTCAAGGCGACCAGCGCCCCGGACTCGTCGTCGGCCGCGCACCTGGCCTGGCTGCGTGACCGGCTGGACGACCGATTCGTCGCGGGGGTGGTCCTCCACACCGGCCCCGCGACGTTCAACCTCGGCGATCGCATCATCGCCGCGCCCATAAACACGCTCTGGGCCTGAGGCAGGGCCAGCGATGTCGCCCATCCCGGATGGGCGACATCCCGATCGGCCGGGACGGGCACGGCGGCGGGACCGGCCCTCGCCGGCCCCCGGCTTCACGGCGTGGGCGGGCGCCGGCGGTGTCGCCGGACGGCGACGGGGCCCAGGTGCACGGCGGCCGGCCCGGCGCCGCCGTAGGCTCGGCGGGTGTCGACGCCGGCGCTCGACGACGCCCTCCAGCACAAGCGGTCGGGCAACTTGGAGGCGGCCGTGATCGCCCTGGAGGGGGTGCTCAGCCGCTCGCCCGCCAACCCCGTGGCCCTCGCCCACCTGGCCGACGTGCAGCTCAGGCGGGGGCGGCTGGAGGAGGCGGCGAGCGCCCTCGATCGGGCCGAGGCGGCGTCGGGCACCACCCGGTTCACGGCCCGGCTGCGGGGCGACCTGTGCTACAAGGCGGGCCGGTGGAACGACGCCGCCCGCCACTACCGGGACGCCGGCGCCCTCGGCGACGACAGCTCCTGGCTCCTCGTCCGTCTGGCCCGCTGCCGGCTCCGCCTGGGCGACGTCGACGGCGCCCAGGGGGCGGCGGCGCAGGCGGCCGAGCGGGAACCCGGCTCGGCGGCGCCGTGGGTGCTGCTGGGCGACGTGGCCCTGCAGCGCGAGCGGCCGGAGGACGCCGAGGCCATGTACGCCCGGGCCCACGAGCGGGCGCCCGGCGACGAGTGGGCCTATGCCAAGCTGGTCGAGGCCCGGCTGCTGCGCCTCCCGCCCGAGCGCCGCGAGCGGGAGGTCCAGGTGCTCCTCAAGACCACCGGCCGGTCCAACAAGCACCTCGTCGGCGTGCTCGCCCGCCTGCGCAGCAGCCAGGGCGACCAGGAGGAGGCGGCCCGGACCTGGGGCCAGCGGGCCCGGGCCGGCGACCTGTTCGCCCGCAAGCAGGAGGGCTTCGCCCTGCGGCGGGCGGGCAAGCTGGAGGAGGCGGCCGCCGTGCTCGGCGCCTGCCTGGCCGCCGACCCCGAGGACCGCTACGTCTTCAGCTCCTACCTGAGCCTCCAGCGGGAGCGGGGCGCGTTCGGGGAGCTGCGGCGCACCCTCGAGGAGGCGCTGCCCCGCGCCGGCAGCCGGCGGGGCGCCTTCTACGGGGCGCTCAAGAGGCTGCCGCCGGACGACGCCGCGCCATGAGCCCGCCGCCGTGAGCGGTCCCTCGCTGGGCGAGCTGGTCGAGGTCGCCGACGTCGAGACCGTGGTCCGCCTCGACGGCACCGGGGGCCGCCTGGCCCAGCTGGTGCTCACCGGCGACGTGGCGGCCAGCCTGGTCGCCGTCCTCGACGCCGCCGCCGGCGACACCGGCGCCGGGTTCTTCGTGGTGGGCCCCTTCGGCTCGGGGAAGTCGCACTTCCTGGCCGCCGTGGGCGAGGTCCTCTCCCGCTCCTCCGCCCCCGGCGCGGTGGGCGACTGGGAGGGCCCCCTGCGGGAGCGGGCCGAGGCGGCCCGGCCCTCGCTCACCGTGGCCGTGCCCCTTGTCGAGCACCGCGCCCGGGCCGCCCTGGAGGACGTCCTGGCCGAGCGGGCGTGGCGGGTCCTCGGCCGGGAGCCGCCGGAGGCGGAGGGGGGCGACCGGTCGGCCACCTGGGACGGCGTGGTGGCCGCCGCCCGCGCCGCCGGCCACGCCGGCGTGGTGGTCCTGCTCGACGAGCTGAGCGAGTTCCTCCGGGCCAAGCAGGGGCCGGCGC
>JBOGHR010000203.1:0-1945 GCA_050744905.1 Acidimicrobiales bacterium | reverse complement strand
GCTCGCATTCCAGCCGGCAGCGGTGCTGGCCCCGGGCGCCCCGGACCGCCCGCGCGAGCTGGTCGCGGAGGTGGGCGACCAGGTGGGCGACCACGGCGGCGAGCGAGTAGCGGCACGTCCCGTCTGGGTTGGCGCCCGCCACCGGCGAGAAGTGGTCGACGTGAACGGTCACCCGGTCGTCGCCGTCGAGGCAGACGTGCAGGCTGTCGCCGTCGGAGATCTCCCTCAGCGACACCGCCCGCCGGTGCAGGAGGGCTCCGGCCCGGGTGTCGCGGCAGAACCGGCCGGAGGCCACCAGGTCGGCGAAGAGCCGGCGGCGGTCCGCCGGTGGTTCGAGCCGGTCGGTCGGTGCGAGGTCCACGTTCCCGTCTCCGGAGCGGGACGGGTCGGCGGATGACCGCGGTCAGACGAGCTTGGCCTCCACGTTGACGGTGGCGCCGGTGAGCAGCCGGGAGACGGGGCAGGTGCGCTTGGCCTCGTCGGCGATCCGCTGGAACTCGGCGTCGTCGATGCCGGCCACCTCTCCCTCGGTGCGCAGGTCGATGCTGGTCACCGAGAACCCGTCGTCACCCTTGTCGAGGTGGACGTCGGCCTCGGTGCGCACCCGGGTGGGGCGGTGGCCGGCCCGGTCGAGCAGCGCCGAGAACTGCATGGAGAAGCACCCGGCGTGGGCCGCCGCGATGAGCTCCTCGGGGTTGGTCCCGGGGCCCTCCTCGAAGCGGGACGAGAACGAGTAGGCGCCCTCGTAGGCGCCGCTCCCGAAGCGCATGGTGCCGCTGCCGTCCTTCAGGGCGCCTTCCCACTGGGCGTCGGCGGTTCGTGTCGGCATCGTCGTCGCCTCCTTTCGGTGATTTGCCTGGAAGGTCCCAAGCTAGTGGTGCAGGGCGGGCCCGGGAACGCCGAGGACTCTGCCAGTATGGGCCCGATGCCATTCTCGCCACGCGCCCGGGCGCTGGCCGCCGCCTGCCTGGCGCTCGTGGCCACGCTCGGCTCGGCCGGCCCGGCGATCGCCTCCGACGACGAGTTCTGGGGCCGGCAGTGGGGCCCGGCCAAGATCGGGGCCCCCGCCGCCTGGGCGTCGGCCAGTGGCACCGGGATCAGGGTGGGCATCATCGACAGCGGGGTGGACGTGAACCACGCCGACCTCCAGGGCCGCATCGCCGCCAACGCCGCCTGCATCGGCACCCGCGGCAGCTCGTCGGCGTGCGTGTCGGGCGGCGGCCAGGACGTCAACGGGCACGGGACGCACGTGGCGGGGATCGTGGCCGCCAACAAGGACAACGGCATCGGCATCGCCGGCGTGGCCCACGGCGCCCAGCTGGTGGTGGCCCGGGTGTTCCAGAACGACGCCGCCGACCTGGCCGACGTCGAGGCCGGCATCCGCTGGGCGGTGGACCAGGGCGCCAGGGTGGTCAACCTCAGCCTGGGCGAGAACGTGCTGCTGGGGGGGCTGCTGGGCGGCGGCGGGTCGCTCGGCCCGGCGCTGAACGAGGCGTGGTCGCGGGGCGCCATCCCCGTGGTGGCCGCCGGCAACGCCCAGCTCCTCGGCGGCTCGGCGGGCTACGACAACGTCAACGCCGTCGTGGTCGGCGCCACCGGCCCCGACGACGAGATCGCCGGGTACTCGGTCCCCACCGGCACGGCCAAGTGGGCCATCGCCGCCCCCGGTGGGAACGGAGCGGAGGCCCGCCAGATCTGGTCGACGTACTGGCGGCCGAACGGCGCCAACCAGTACGGCTACCTCCAGGGGACGTCGATGGCGACGCCCCACGTCGCCGGCGCCCTCGCCCTCCTGCTGTCGCGGGGCGTTCCCCAGCAGCGGGCCGTCGAGCTGGTCCTGGCCACCGCCGACAAGTCGGTGTCGTGCGGGCCGACCTGCGCCGGCCGGCTCGACGTGGCCGCCGCCACCGCCGCCGCCGGGCTGGCGCCACCCACGACCCAGGCC
>JBOGHR010000202.1:0-2019 GCA_050744905.1 Acidimicrobiales bacterium | reverse complement strand
GCGCGACCGCTGAGCGCGGCGCGTCAGTCGCCGTCGCCGGGAGCGCCCAGCCGCCGGCGCAGCTCCTCGGCCGCCTTGCGGCGCTCGGCGTCGATCCACAGCACGAAGTCGTCCACGCCGTCGACCTGGTCGAGCTCCCACCGCCACCGGCGCAGGAGGGGGTCGTCGTCGCCCAGCTCGACGGCGGTGAACGGGGCCAGGTAGGGCAGGCGTACGCCCCGCCCGAACAGGGCGACGAAGCCGGCGTAGCTGGCGGGGCGCCGGGAGACCACGACCCGGGCCGAGCACGGGCAGCGGTGGGCGACGAGGACGTAGCCGGTGCGCCGCCGCTTCGACGCCCCCACCTCCACGGACCACCGGTGCTCGGCGTCGATGCGCACCACGTCCTCGGTCCCGATGGCCCGCCCGCAGTTCGAGCACCGGTAGCGCTCGTCGGTGGCCGGCGGCCGGCCGGCGTCGCCGCCGGCAGGCGCCGCGGGGCCCTCGTCGGGGTCCGGAGTCCTGCCGCTGCCCCCCACGCCCATCGCCTCCCCCCACCCGGCCCGTCGCCGGGCGGTGAGCCGGAGGATACCGGGCGGCGCCCGCCCCGTCAGGGCTTATAGCTCCACTCCCCGAAGCGGTTGAGCCCCAGCCGGTCGGCGGGGTTCTTCCCCGTGGAGAGGGCGTCGAAGGACCAGTCCGGCTGCTTGTCGGCGAAGCGCTCGTCGACGACCGCCACGCCGTCGTCGATGTCCACCAGCTCGGCGATGAGGTAGGGCTCCACCGGACCGATGCGGCCGGCCACGTGGTCGTCGAACTCGTGGCCGTAACGGCCGAGGATGCTCTGGAGCACCACCTGGTGCTGGTGGGCCAGGTAGCAGCGGGCCCGGTCGGCCACCTCTCCCGCCCGCCTCCGCGCCTGCGCGAGGTCGTGCTCGCCGGCGTCGGAGTAGGCGATGGTCCGCAGGTTCTCGGACAGCCCGAGGCCGGTCAGCTTGCACGGCGAGCACTGCCCACAGGACTCGACGCCCAAGAAGCGCGACACGCCGGCGGCCAGCGCCACCATGTCGACGGTGTCGTCGAGCACGATGAAGCCGGCCGAGCCGACGCCGCTGCCGATGGCCTGCATCGTCTCGTAGGCCACCGGGGTGTCCAGCAGCTCGGCGGGGACGATGCCGTTGGCCACGCCGGGCAGGACGGCCTTGATGCGGTGGCCCCGGCGGGCGCCGCCGCCGATCATCTGGATGACCTTGCGCAGCGACGTGCCCATCATCACCTCCCCCACGCCCTGGCGGCGCGACGCCCCCGTGACGGTGCAGACGATGGTGCCGGGGGACTGCTCGGTGCCGAGCGTGCGGAACCAGTTGGCGCCGCGGGCCATGATGCGGGGGACGTTGGCCAGCGTCTCCACGTTGTCGACGAGGGCGGGGGGCGCCACCAGCTCCTCCTGGGGGCCGGCCAGCTCCACCCGCGACGACAGCCCCGTGCCGGCCGCCACGCCGGTGGCCCGCTTCGACACCCGCTCCACGCCCCGGCGGAAAGGGGGCGCCAGGCGGGGGAACGGGTAGCGGCCGTCGATGGCCTCCAGCAGCGCCGTCTCCTCGCCGTAGAGGTACTCGTCGGGGCCCTCGAACACCTCGAACGAGATGCCCTCGGCCCAGCCGGCGGCCTCGACCTCCCCGATGGCCGAGCACACCCGGGCGACCTCACGCTGGAAGGACTTCTTCATCCCGAACACGATGTGGTCGGCGTCCACCGCCCGGGCGGCGATGATCGCCCCCTCGATCACGTGGTACGGGCAGCGCCGCAGGATCGAGCGGTCCTTGAACGTGCCCGGCTCCCCCTCGGCGCTGTTCACCAGCACCGTGGTGGGCTCCCGGGTGGACCGGTTCTCCACCATCGTGCGCCACTTGCGCCCGGTGGGGAACCCGGCGCCGCCCCGGCCCCGGATCACTGACGCCTCCAGCGTCTGGATCAGCCACTCGGGGTCCGCTCGGGGGGCGGCCTCCAGGCCGGCGCCGCCCCGGCGCCGGACGTACT
>JBOGHR010000201.1:0-6404 GCA_050744905.1 Acidimicrobiales bacterium | reverse complement strand
GCACCGTGGCGCGTGCGGGCGTCGCCGGCCTCCGGGTGCAGGGCGCGGGCGTGGACCTCGACCGCGTCGCCGCCCTCCAGCCCCCTCTCGACGCCCTGGCCGCCCTGCTGGAGCGGGAGCACGCCCGGGTGGCGGCAGCACGCTCCCGATGGCTCGTGGAGCCGTTGGCGGGGGCCGTCGAGCAGGCCGAGGCCCGACTCGCCACCGCCCGCGACGACGCCGGTACGGCCGCCATCGCCGCCCGACTCGCCACCGCCATGCTGGGTGCGGACGGGGCCCGCCGGTACTTCCTGGCGGTGCAGAACCCGGCCGAGGCACGGGCCGCCGGCGGGATCATCGGCAACTTCGGCGTGCTGGTGGCCGGGGACGGGCGGCTCCACCTGGAACGGTTCGGGCGGGACGGCGACCTCAACGACGCCGCCGCCGCCAGTGGCCCCACGCTGGGGGGACCTGTCGAGTACGGCCGGCGCTACGCCCGCTTCGCCCCTGAGCGGGTGTGGCAGAACGTCACCATGTCACCTCACTTCCCCTCGGTGGCCGAGGTGATCGAGAACCTCTACCCGCGGCAGGGCGGTGGGACGCTCGACGGAGTGGTGAGCGTCGACCCCGCCGGCCTGGCCGCGCTGCTCGAGCTCACCGGCCCGGTGGACGTGCCGGGCTGGCCCGAGCCGCTGACGGCCGCCAACGCCGTGCCCGTGCTGCTCCATGA
This sequence comes from Acidimicrobiales bacterium, assembly GCA_050744905.1. Taxonomy (GTDB): domain Bacteria; phylum Actinomycetota; class Acidimicrobiia; order Acidimicrobiales; genus DATLFN01. The sequence goes on along the minus strand of JBOGHR010000201.1, from coordinate 5,695 downwards.
GCAGTACCTGCGCTTCGAGAACCAGGAACGGGTCCACTTCCTGGGCGACACCACCGAGGCGGTCTGGGGCCGGCTGGCCGGCGGGGACCTACCCCCGCTGGCGGTCGTCGCCCGCGCCCTGTCCCCGGCCGTGGCCGCCAAGCACATCATGCTGCACAGCGCGCACCCGGCCGAGCAACGGCTGCTGGAGCGCGTGGGTGCGGGCGGGGCCCTGCCCACCGGGCGCGGGGACTCGTTCGGCCTGGTGACCCAGAACGCCGGCGCCAACAAGGTCGACTGGTTCCTGCGCCGCTCGCTGTCCTACGACGCCCGGTTCGACCCCCGGACCGGCGGGGTGTCGGCCGTGGCCACCGTGCGGCTGGAGAACCGCTCGCCGGGCTCCGGGCTCCCGGCCTACGTGCTGGGCGGCCCCGGCGCCGGGCCCTTCCCGCCGGGGACCAACCGCGTCTACCTCTCCGTGTACACGCCGTTGCGGGCCCGCTCCGCCACCGCCGGCGGCCAGGCCCTGGCACTGGAGGTCGACCGCGAGCAAGGGCGCAACGTCTACTCGGCGTACGTGAGCGTGCCGCCGGGTGACGCGCTGACGCTGCGGTTCGTCCTCGCCGGCACCGTCGAACGCGGGCCCTACCGGCTGCACCTGGCCCGTCAGCCGACGGTCCGTCCCGACACCACCGACGTGGAGGTCCGCCGCGCCACCGACGCCGGCGCCGGCCGGCAAGGAGGAGCCGCACTCGTATCCGCCCGGTTGCGTCTCGACGCCGACATCACCCTCGCCTCGAGGCCCGGCCGGTGACCGCCGGCCGGCGCGCACTCGTGTGGTTGGCGGCGGTCGTGGCGCTCGCCGCCCCGGCCGTGCCCGCCTCCGCCCAGTACCCGCCCGCCGCCGAGGAGCTGGCGGTGACCGACACCGCCCCTGCGCCGGGCCAGGAGATCCTGGTCACCGGCGGGGGCTTCATGCCGGGCACGACGGTGACGTTGACCTTCGAGTCGACCCCCGTCTTCCTGGGCAGGGCGGCCGTCGACGAGCACGGCGGGTTCGCCGCGCTCGTGCGCATCCCCGCCGAGGCCACGCTCGGGTGGCACACGATCCGGGCCCGGGGCACGGGCCGCGACGGGCTCCCTCGGGAGCTGGCGATCCCGATCCTCCTGACCAGCCCAGCGGAGCCGCCAGCGCCCCCGACCCCCGGCCGTACGACGTGGGAGGGTCTCCTCGGGGCCGGGAGCCTGACCCTGGCCGCGATGTTGGGGCTCGCCACCGCATTGGCCCTCCGGCGACGTCGACGCGCCTCCGCACGGCGGGCAAGCCTCCCGTGACGACACCCCACCGGCCGGCCACCCCTCAGGCGCCGAGCGCTCCCACCAGGGTGCACAGGGGGACCCGGGGCCGGGCCCCGAGGTGGCCGATCACCTCGGCCGCCGCGATCCCGCCCAGCCGGGCGCAGCCGGCCAGGTCGGCGCCCGACACCAGCCCGTAGAGGAAGCCCGCCGCGTAGAGGTCGCCGGCGCCCGTGGTGTCGACCACGTGGTCGACGGGCTCGGCCGGCATCTCGACGACCTGGTCGGCGCTGACCACCACCGATCCCAGCGGGCCTCGCGTCACCGCCGCCACGTCGCAGTGGCCCGGCAGCAGGGCCAGGGCGTCGCCCAGCGCCGGGACCTCGAAGAGCGACACGATCTCCGCCTCGTTGGCGAACAGCACGTCCACGTCGTCGGCGATGAGGTCGAGGAACGCCTTGCGGTGGCGGTCGACGCAGAACGGGTCGGAGAGGCTGAGGGCGACCCGGCGGTCGGCCTCGTGGGCCAGGGCGACCGCCCGGCGCAGCGCGTCGATCGCCTCCGGCGGGTCCCACAGGTACCCCTCCAGGTAGGTGTACCGGGCCCGGGCCACGACGCCGGGGTCGATGTCGGCCGGCGACAGGCCGGTGGCGGCGCCCAGGTAGGTGCTCATGGTGCGCTGGGCGTCGGGCGTGACCATCACCAGGCAGCGGGCGGTGGAGGGCCCGCCGACGGCCGGCGGGGTGGCGAACTCCACGCCCACGGCCCGGATGTCGTGGGTGAACACCTGCCCCAGCTGGTCGTCGCGTACCTTGCCGATGAACGCCGCGGGGCGCCCGAACGACGCCACGCCGGCCGCCGTGTTGGCCGCCGAGCCACCGGACACCTCGACGGCCGGTCCCATGGCGGCGTACAGGTCGTCGGCCCGCTGGGCGTCGACGAGGGCCATGGCGCCCTTCACCAGGCCGGCGGCGGCCACCTCCTCGTCGGCGGCGGTGGTGAGCACGTCGACGACGGCGCTGCCCACGGCGACGACGTCCAGCGGGTGGGAGGTCACGCCCGGACCGTAGCTGAGTAGCCTCTCGCCGCATGTCGACCGAGGGCGCGCACCGCCTTCCCCGCACCGTCGTGCCCGAGCACTACCAGCTCACCTTCAACGTCGGCCTGGCCGCCGGCGCCTTCGCCGGGGAGGAACGGGTCCGGGTGGCGGTCCTGGAGCCGACCGACGAGATCGTGCTCAACGCCGTCGACCTGGAGATCGCCGACGCCGAGCTGATCGACGCCGACGGCACCATCGTGGGCGCCACCGTGGAGCTGGTGCCGGACGACGAGCGGGCCGTCATCCGCCTCGGCGCCACGGCGGCGCCGGGCCCTGCCACCCTCCACCTCGCCTTCTCCGGCGTGCTGGGCGACAAGCTGCACGGCGTCTACCGCAGCACCTACGTCGACGACGGGGGCGTCACCCGCACCATCGCCGCCACCCAGTTCGAGCCCACCGACGCCCGACGGGCCTTCCCGTGCTGGGACGAGCCCGACCGGAAGGCGACCTTCGCCGTGACGCTCGTCGTCGACGAGGGCCTCACCGCCGTGTCCAACTCCGAGGTCGTCGAGGTCACCGCCCTGGGCGAGGGCCGGGTGCAGTACGACTTCGCGACCACCATGCGGATGTCGACCTACCTGGTCGCCTTCGTGGTCGGCCCCCTGGTGGCGACGGAGCCGGTGAGCGTGGACGGCGCCGCCCTGCGCATCGTGTGCGTCCCCGGCAAGACCCACCTCACCGGGTTCGGCCTCGACATCGGCGCCTCCGCCCTGCGCTTCTTCGCCTCGTACTTCGGCGTGCCGTACCCGGCGGCCAAGCTCGACCTCATCGCCCTGCCCGACTTCGCCATGGGCGCCATGGAGAACCTGGGGGCGGTGACGTTCCGGGAGACGCTCCTGCTCGTCGACCCCGAGCGGGCCACCCGGGGCGAGCTGGAGCGGGTGGCCGACGTGGTCGCCCACGAGATCGCCCACATGTGGTTCGGCGACCTCGTCACCATGCGGTGGTGGAACGGGATCTGGCTGAACGAGGCGTTCGCCACCTTCATGGAGCTGCTCTGCGTCGACGACTTCCGCCCCGAGTGGCAGCGGTGGGTCTCCTTCGGCACCACCCGCGACGCCGCCATGGTCGTCGACGCCCTGGCCAGCACCCGGCCGGTGGAGTTCCCCGTGGAGCGCCCCGAGGAGGCCGAGGGCATGTTCGACACCCTCACCTACCAGAAGGGCGCCGGCGTGCTGCGGATGCTCGAGCGCTACGTGGGCGCCGACCAGTTCCGCCTCGGCATCTCCCGGTACATCGCCGACCACGCCTACGACAACACCGAGACCAGCGACCTGTGGGACGCCGTCGAGAAGGCCACCGGCGAGCCGGCCCGATCGATCATGGACTCGTGGATCCTCCAGGGCGGCTTCCCCCAGGTGACGGCCGCCCTGGCCCGTGGCGGCACCGGCCTGGACCTCTCGCAACGGCGCTTCCGCTACCTGGGCGACGGCGGGGCGGGCGGCGGCCCCACGTGGCGCATCCCCGTGCACATCCGGGCGTCGGTGGGGGGCGAGGTCGTGCGCCGCCGGCTCCTGGTCGACGCCGACGGGGCCCACGTCGACCTGGGGGGCGCCCCCGACTGGGCGGTGGTGAACGAGCACGGGTGGGGCTTCTACCGGGTCCGCTACGACGACGCCCTGCGGCGCCGGCTGGAGGCCCACCTCGACCGCCTCGACGCCCTGGAGCGGCTCTGCCTGGTGAGCGACACCTGGGCGGCGGTGCTGGCCGCCGACGCCGGCGCCGAGGAGCTGCTGGAGCTGGCCGAGCGCCTGGCCGGCGACGACGACCCGAGCGTGTGGGAAGCCGTGCTCGACGCGCTGGGCGAGCTGGACCGGGTGGTCCCGTCGGCCGACCGGGCCGAGCTCCAGGCCTTCGTGCGGCGCCTGGCCGGGCCCGCCCTCGCCCGCCTGGGATGGTCGCCGGGCGACGGGGAGGACGAGCGCCGCTCCCGGCTGCGGGCCGCCCTCGTCCGCACCCTGGGCGTGCTCGGCGCCGATCCCGAGGTGCGGGCCCGCGCCGCCGAGCTGCACGCCCGCGCCGTCGCCGATCCCTCGTCGGTGGACGCCGACGTGGCCGGGGCGGTGGTGGCGGTGGTGGCCGCCGGCGGCGGCCGCCGCGAGTACGAGGCCTTCCTCGCCCACCACCGCTCGGCGGCCACCCCTCAGGAGGAGGTGCGCTACCTCTACGCCCTGGCCGGCTTCGAGGACGAGGAGCTCGTCGCCCGCACCCTCGAGCTGGCCTTCTCCGAGGTGCGGCCCCAGAACGCCCCCTTCGTGCTGTCGCTCCTGCTGGCCAACCGGGCCGGCGGGGCCGGCGTGTGGGCGGTCGTCAAGCGACGCTGGGACGAGCTGCGCCGGCGGTTGCCCGAGAACCTCCACGAGCGGGCCCTCGGCGGCACGGTGGCGCTGTCCACCCCCGAGCTGGCCGCCGACGTGCGCGCCTTCCTGGAGGCCAACCCCATCCCCGGGCGGGAGCGGACGGTGGCCCAGATCCTCGAGAAGCTCGACGTGGCCGTCGCCCTGCGGGCCAGGGAGGGCCCCCGGCTGGGCGGGTGGCTCAGAACCCGGCCATGCCGACCACCGGCTGGTTGAGGCGGGTGGCGCCGGTGGAGCCGCGGAAGGCGGCGTCGCCGAAGGCGAAGATGCCGCCGTCGCGGGCCACCAGCCGGTAGCCGCCGCCCGAGGCGCTCCTGCTCATCCCGACCACCGGCTGGTTGAGGCGGGTGGCGCCGGTGGAGCCGCGGAAGGAGGCGTCGCCGAAGGCGAAGATGCCGCCGTCGGAGCCCACCAGCCAGTAGCCGCCGCCGGTCGTGGCGGCGTCCATCCCGACGATTGGCTGGGTGAGGCGCATGGCGCCGGTGGAGCCGCGGAAGGCGGCGTCGCCGAAGGCGAAGATGCCGCCGTCGGCGGCGACGAGGAGGTAGCCCCGGCCGGTGGGCGTGGCCGCCATGCCCACGACGGGCTGGTTCAGCCGCCGGGCGCCCGCCGAGCCGTGGAAGGCGGCGTCGCCGAAGGCGAACACGCCGCCGTCGGAGGCCACCAGCCAGTAGCCCAGGCCCGACGGCGTGGTGGCCATGGCGACGATGGGCTGGTTCAGCCGCTGGGCGCCCGTGGAGCCGCGGAACACGGCGTCGCCGAAGGCGAAGATGCCCCCGTCGGCGGCCACCATGAAGTACCCCCGCCGGCTCGGCGTGTGGGCCATGCCGACGATGGGCTGGTTCAGCCGCTGGGCGCCCGCCGAGCCGTGGAAGGCGGCGTCGCCGAAGGCGAAGATGCCGCCGTCGGCGGCGACCAGCCAGTAGCCGGTGCCGGCCGGGGGCCCGCCGGGGGGCGGCGGGGG
>JBOGHR010000200.1:0-2546 GCA_050744905.1 Acidimicrobiales bacterium | reverse complement strand
GCCGTGCGCGACGCCGCCCGCCGCTGCCCCACCCGGGCCGTTGCCCTCTCCGGCTGAGCGGGCGCCGCCCCGCCCGTGCCCCGCCGCCTGCTCGGCTCCTCGTTCGCCCCGCTCCGCCATCGCGGCTTCGCCCTGCTGTGGACGTCGAGCCTGGTCTCCAATGTCGGCACGTGGATGCAGACGGTGGCGGTGGGCGCCCTGGTCACCGAGCGCACGGGGAGGGCGGGGTGGACGGCGCTGGTGGCCGTCGCCGCCTTCCTGCCCCTCGGGCTGCTGTCGCCCCTGGGGGGCGCCATCGCCGACCGCACCGACCGCCGTCGCTGGCTGCTGACCGGCAACCTGGTCGAGGCGGCGCTGGCCGGCGGCCTGGCCGCCCTGTCCGCCACCGGCCGGGCGTCGCCCGGCGCGGTGACCGCCATGGTGTTCGTGGCCGGCTGCGTGGCGGCCCTCATGCTCCCCGTCCAGCAGGCCCTGGTGCCCGACCTGGTGCCGGCCGGCGAGGTCCTCGCCGCCTCCTCGCTCGGCATGGCGCAGTACAACCTGGGCCGGGTGGTGGGGCCGGCGCTGGCCGCCGTCGTCATCGGCGTGGGGTCGTTCACCCTCGCCTTCGTCGTCAACGCCGCCTCGTTCCTCGTCGTGGTCGCCGCCCTGGTCGTCCTGCGGGTGCCGCCCCGGCGCCCCGCCGCCCCCGAGCGGCTGTGGCGGTCGATCGCCGACGGCGCCCGCGTCGCCTGGCGGGAGCCGGCGTGCCGGTCGGCCATCGTCCTCATCTCCCTGGCCGCCTTCCTCCTCTCGCCGTTCATCGCCCTCGTCCCCGCCAAGGCGGCGCTGGTCTCCTCGGGCGGCGCCAAGGCCACCGCGGCGGTGACCGGGGCACTCACCACCGCCCAGGGCGTGGGAGCGGTGGCCGGGGCGCTGCTGGTGGCGCCGCTGGCCGCCCGCCTCGGGCGCCGGCGGGTGATCATGGCGTCGCTGGTCACCACGGCCGCCGCCCTGTGCCTCTACGCCGTCGCCCCCACCCCCACGACCGCGGTGGCCGCCCTCGGGGCGGTCGGCCTGGTCTACATCGGCGTGCTGACCGGCCTCAGCACGGTCGTGCTGGTCCGGGCCCCCGAGGCCTACCGGGCGCGGGTGGCGAGCCTGTTCTTCGTGGCCCTTGGGACCATCTACCCGGTGGGCGCCCTGGTGCAGGGCGTGCTCGCCGACCAGCTCGGCCTGGCCGACGCCACCATCGGCGGCGCCGTCGTACTGGCGGCGGTGGTGGCATGGCTGCGGGTGGCCCGCCCCGGCTTCCTGGCCACGCTCGACGACCGGCCGTCGGAGCCCGCCGTCGCGCCCCAGCCGGCGCCCGGCGTGTAACCGGCTCCATCTCATGGAATGGTTCCCCGTACTGTTTCGTGGAATGGTTCCCCGTACTGTGGCGTCGGACAACGCCGTGACGCCCCGCCGACGACACCTCCCCCTCCCCCACCGGTCCCGCCCATGCCCCCCGCCCTCGTCAAGCTGACCGCCGCCGCCTCGGCCCTGGCCCTGGTCGTGGCCGGCTGCCGCAGCTACAGCGGGCCGCCGCCCGAGCCGGCCGCCGCCGTGCGCCTGCCGACCACGACGACCACGGCGCCGACCACCACCACGGCGGTCCCGCCCACCACGGTGCCGACCACCAGCCCGGCGCCGGCCACGACCGGGACCACGGCGCCGCCGCCCGGGCTGGGGCGGGGTGCGTCGGGGCCCCAGGTGCTGGCGCTGGAGCAGAAGCTGGCCGCCCTCCGCTACGACGTCGGCCCGGTGGACGGCACGTTCGACGCCACCACCGGCCACGCCGTGATGGCGTTCCAGAAGGTGCACGGGATGGCGCGCACCGGTCGGGCCACCGACGACGTGATCGCCGCCCTGGGGACCGCCCAGCTCCCCGGCCCCATGTTCGCCCAGGGCGGCCCCGACCGCATCGAGATCGACCTGCCCAGGCAGGTCCTCGCCCTCTGGCAAGGCGGCCAGCTGGTGCGGACGCTGTCGGTGTCGACCGGCAACAACAAGCGCTACTGCGTCGACGGCCAGTGCGCCAAGGCCGTCACCCCGGGTGGCTCGTTCAAGGTGCTGCGCAAGATCAACGGGCTGCGGGTCAGCCGCCTCGGCAAGCTCTACAACCCGCTGTACTTCAACGGCGGCATCGCCATCCACGGCTCTCCGTCGGTGCCCGCCGGCCCGGCCTCGCACGGCTGCGTGCGCATCCCCATGAGCGCCTCCAAGTGGTTCCACGACACGGTTCCGATCGGCACGCCCGTCTATGTGCTGGGCGGCACCCGGGCCCCGGTCCCGTTCAACGAGCCGCTGCCCCCCGAGGACCCGGCGGCGACCACCACGGTCCCCACCACGGAGCCGACCACCACCACGGCGGCGCCGGCACCGATCCTGCCCACCGTCCCGGCCGACACCACGACCACGACCACGACCGCGCCGGCGCCGGCCCCCACGCCGGCCCCCACGCCGGCCCCCACGCCGGACACCACGCCGGACACCACGCCGGCCGCCGTCCCTTAGTTCTCGAC
>JBOGHR010000199.1:0-2188 GCA_050744905.1 Acidimicrobiales bacterium | reverse complement strand
GCCGAGTGGTAGCCCCGAGGGGCCTCAGGCGGCGCGGGCGGCCAGGCCGGCGGCGTAGTCCGGCCACCACGTCCCGGCCGCCGGACCGCCCCGGCACGTGCCGTCCGACTCACCGGGACGCTTGATCCACAGCAGGGCGTCGAGGCCGGTCACGCCCGTGGCCGTCGTCGGCCGCTCGCCGAGCGCCCGGTCCGGCGGGTTGCACCAGCCCTCGGGGCCGTCGTAGGGGCCGAGCCCGTTCCGGCTGGTGTCGACCACGAAGGCCTTGCCTCCGAGCCGTTGGGCCAGCGCCCGGCCGTAGGCGATCTCGTCGGCGGTGGTCCGGAAGTTGGAGACGTTGAGCGAGAAGCCCCGGGCGCCGGCCACGCCGGCGGCCTCCAGCCGAGCGGCCATGGCGTCCGCCCCGACCCAGGCCGAGTGGCCGGCATCGAGGTAGACGCTGGCTCCGCTCGCCGTCAGCGTGGCCACCGCCTCGGCCAGCAGGGCCAACCGGTCCTGCTGCTGGTCGGCCGTCAGGCACGGGAGCAGTCCGAGGGCGTCGGGCTCCAGCACCACCGCCGCCGGCCGCCCGCCGATGCCCCGGGCCAGCTCGCCGATCCACGCCCGGTAGCCGTCGGGGGTGCCGATGCCGCCCGCCGAGTAGGAGCCGCAGTCCCTGGCCGGGATGGCGTAGGCGACGAGGACGGGAACGGCGCCGGCGGCGGTGACCGTGTCGATGCGGGCGTCGGCGGTCGCCGCCAGCTGCTCGGTGGCGATCCAGTCGCCCAGCCAGTCGGCCTGCGAGTGGGCGGCGATCTTGTCGAAGAGGGCAGCCCGGGCCGGGTCGGTGCTCCGCAGGCCGTCGGCCTCCCGCGCCGCGTTCGAGAAGGGGTCCACGTACAGCGACGCCCCGGCCAGGGCGTGCTGCGGTGCGCGGGCGGGCGGCTCCTCGGTCGCCACCACCACCCGGTCGACCCGCAGGTTCCGGTCGCACTTCCGGGTCAGGGCGTCGTTGGTGAAGCTGACGGCGACGCGGTGGGTCCCGGCCGGCGCCGACACGGCCGCCGAGTACTCGGCCCAGGTGGTGGAGCGCACGTCGGCGGACAGCACGACGGCGCCGTCGAGGCGCACCTCCATGCGCGGGGCCCCCGAGCAGAGGTCGCCGCGGGCTCGGACGGTCAGCTGCCGGATGGCGTCGGTGGCGATGGAGGTGCTCGCCGTCCCGTTGGACCAGATGAGCAGGGCGCGGCCACCGGAGGCGGAGCCGTCGCCGTAGGCCGTGCCCGCCCCGGCCGTGAGCGCCATGGACTCGGCCTCGATGCCGGCGTCGGCGGAGGCGGGTGCGGGGGGCACGGCGCACGCCGCGATGGCGGCCACGACCACCACGGCGAGGGGGCGGAAGCTTGCGGAGAGTCGCATTGGCGAGCCATCGGCGCTTCGTGCCGGCCGCTTGAGCGCTTCCCCGGCCTCCTCCGGTCAGGGGCCGGGCCGGGGTGGGCGGTCGGCGACCAGCGCCTCCCCGTCGATGTGCCCGCTGACCAGCACCGTGGCCTCCGTCCAGTACCGGTCGCCGCGCCACCGCAGGTCGGGGACCTGGTCGAGGTCGACGCCTCGCACCTCGATGCCCCGCCCGACCTGGGGCGGGAAGGACAGCAGGACCAGGTCGGCCAGGTAGCAGGGCCCGTCCCGGGTCCCGATCAGGGTGCCGACGGCGGTGACGTGGGGAGGACCGGGCACCGCCCGAGCGTCCCACACCGGCGGCCGGTCCCTACCCGGGGCCGGAGGCCCCGGGTGCACCGCGGCGGCGGCGGGGCTGTCCCGCCCCGTCCGGCGGGCCGGCCAGGCCCAGGTCGCCGACGACCGCCCGGAGGGCGTCGCGCACGGCGGCGACGGTCGGTCGATCGCCGCTGGTGGTGCGGTAGGCGAGCTGGATCGTGCGCGACAGCGGGGGGTCGAGGTCGACGATCCGTATGCCGGGCGGCGCCTGCACCAGTCCGAGATCGGGGACGACCGCCACGCCGTGCCCGGCGGCGACCAGGCGCAGGGCCGTGGGGTAGTCGTCGATCTGGTGGGCGATGTCGGGCTCGAAGCCCGCCTCGCGGCACGCCATGACGATGCACCGGCCGCAGCTGAGGTCGGGCGGCGAGGCGACGAACGGCCGGCCGGCGAGGTCGACGAGGGTCACCGGGTCGTCGGCGAGGGCGTCGCC
>JBOGHR010000198.1:0-6114 GCA_050744905.1 Acidimicrobiales bacterium | reverse complement strand
CCACCACGGGGAGCGGTGCGGCACCGGCGGGGACGACCACGCTGGCCTTCACCCACGTCGTCGTCGACGGCGGGCTGGCGGGCTCGCTCGACAACAAGGCGGTCGGCGACCTCGACGGCGACGGGCTGGCCGACATCGCCGTGGGCACCGACACGCAGCTCGTCTGGTACCGGGCGCCGGGCTGGGCGCGGTCGCGCATCGCGTCGGGCCACAACTTCACCACCGACATGCAGGCGGCCGACGTGGACGGCGACGGCGACACCGACCTGGTCACGCCGCACTACGACGCGGGGACGGTGGCGTGGTACCGCAACCCCCGGGTGGGAGGCGGAGGGTGGGCGCCGGTGGAGATCGGCCGCCCGGGGACGGTCCACGACCTGGAGGCGGGAGACGTGGACGGCGACGGGCGGGCGGACGTTGTGACCCGTGGCCACGGCGGCCCCACGACCCTGTTCCGCCAGCAGGCGCCGGCGTCGTGGCAGGCGGTGCCGATCCCGGCGGCGACGCCGAGCGAGGGGACGGCCCTGGGCGACGTCGACGGCGACGGGCGCCTCGACATCGTCCAGAACGGCTACTGGCTGGAAGCCCCGCCCGAGGTGGGCGACGGCCGGGCGTGGGCCCGGCACACCTTCGCCCCCGGCTGGGACGACGGCTTCGTGGCCGTCGCCGTCGGCGACCTCGACGGCGACGGGCGCCTCGACGTGGTGCTCGCCCGCTCCGAGAGCGAGGGACGGATGGCCTGGTACCAGGCTCCGGCCGACCCCCGGGCCGGGGGCTGGGCCGAGCACCGCATCGACGACGACGCCGACTTCGTGCACACCTTCGAGGTGGCCGACATGGACGGCGACGGCGACCTCGACGTGGTGTTCGCCGAGATGCTCCAGTCGGCGCGGCGGCGGGTCGGCATCCACCGCAACGGGGGCGGGGGGCGGTCGTGGGCCTACGTCGGCCTGTCGACGGGCGGCTCCCACAACATCCGGGTGGCCGACATCGGCGGGGACGGCGACGTCGACGTGGTCGGCGCCAACTGGCAGGGCGGACCGGTGGAGCTGTGGGAGCAGGAGGGCTCCCCGCGGCGGGCCGTCCACCGACGCTCCCGCGGCTGAGCCAGCTACGGCGTGGCGGGGACGGGGGCGGCGGTGATCATGCCGGCGGCGACGGTGGCGTTGGTGGCCTCGTCGACCAGGATGAAGCTGCCCGTGATGCGGTTCGCCCGGTAGGCGTCGAAGGCGATGGGACCGCCCAGGCGCAGCGACAGGGAGCCGATGTCGTTGGCCCGGAGCGCGTCGGCGTCGGCGTGGCCGAGCGTGGCCAGGTCGAGGCGGTAGTGGAGGGCCGACACGGTGGCGTCGTGCCACCGGCTGGCGTGCTTGAGGAGGTAGCGGCCGCCGACGGTGAGCGGTGCCTCGCCCATCCAGCACACCGCGGCGTCGAGCGAGTGGGCCACGTCGGCTTCCCTGCCCCGCCCGCAGACCAGGTCGCCCCGGGCCACGTCGACCGCGTCGGCCAGGCGCACGGTGACCGCGTCGCCGGCGGTGGCGACGGCGAGCGGCCCGTTCAGCCCGTCGATGGACGCCACCGTCGAGGCGGCCCCGGAGGGCAGGACGGTCACCTCGGACCCCACCCGCAGCACGCCCGACACGAGCTGGCCGGCGAAGCCGGGACGGTCCTGCCCGCCGGCCGGGGGCCCGACCACCCACTGGACGGGGAGGCGGGGGCCGACGTCGTCCGCCTCGTCCCGGGCCGGGACCTCCTCGAGGTAGCGCAGCAGCGGCGGCCCCTCGTACCACGGCATGTTCGCCGACGGCTCCACCACGTTGTCGCCGAGCTTGGCCGACATCGGGATGAACGTGAGGCTGGGCTCGTCGAAGCGGTTCACGAAGCCGCTCAGCTCCCGGCAGATCCGGTCGAACACCGCCTGGTCCCAGTCGACCAGGTCCATCTTGTTGACCGCCACCACCACGTGCGGGAGGTGGAGCATGGAGGAGATGACGGCGTGGCGCCGGGTCTGCTCGACGACGCCGTTGCGGGCGTCCACCAGGATCACGGCCAGGTCGGCGTTCGACGCGCCGGTGACCATGTTGCGGGTGTACTCGAAGTGGCCGGGCGTGTCGGAGAGCACGAAGCGGCGCCGGGGCGTGGCGAAGTAGCGGTAGGCGACGTCGATGGTGATGCCCCGGTCGCGCTCGGCCCGCAGGCCGTCGGTGAGCATGGCCAGGTGCACGCCGTCGTGGCCCCGGGCCTCGCTGGCCGAGGTGACGGCCGCCACCTGGTCCTCCAGCAGGGCCTTGGCATCCCACAGGAGCCGCCCGATGAGGGTGCTCTTGCCGTCGTCCACCGACCCTGCGGTGGCCACGCGCAGCAACCCGGCGTCCCGCCCGGTCGGATCCTCGCTCGTCACCTTGCCAACCGTCCCGTCCTCGGTCCCCCCGGCCGGGAGGAAGCTCAGAAGTAGCCTTCCTTCTTGCGGTCCTCCATGGCGGACTCCGAGAAGCGGTCGTCGGCCCGGGTGGCCCCCCGCTCGGTGACCCGGCTGAGGGCCAGCTCCTCCAGGATCTGGGCCACCGAGGAGGCGGTGGACCGGACGGCGCCGGTGCACGACATGTCTCCCACCGTGCGGTAGCGCACCGTCTCCTCCGACACGGCCTCGCCGGCGCCGGGCTGCACCCAGGGGCAGACGGCCAGCAGCATCCCGTCGCGCTCGACGACGCGCCGCCGGTGGGCGAAGTACATCGACGGCAGCTCGATGCCTTCCCGGGCGACGTACTCCCACACGTCCAGCTCGGTCCAGTTGGAGATGGGGAACGCCCGCATGTGCTCGCACCGGTGCACCCGGCCGTTGAAGATGTTCCACAGCTCGGGGCGCTGGCCGGAGGGGTCCCACTGGCCCTCGCGGTTGCGGAACGAGAACACCCGCTCCTTGGCCCTGGCCTTCTCCTCGTCCCGCCGGCCGCCGCCCAGGCACACGTCGAGGCGGTGCTGGGCGATGGCGTCCAGCAGGGTGACGGCCTGCATGCGGTTGCGGCTCCCCCCGCCGTTGTCGGCCACCCGGCCCCGGTCGATCGACTCCTGCACCGACGCCACCACGAGGTGGTGGCCGGCGCCGATCGTGCGGCGATCGCGGAAGGCGAGCACCTCGGGGAAGTTGTGCCCGGTGTCGACGTGCAGCACGGGGAAGGGCAGCGGCCCGGGGGCGAACGCCTTCTCGGCCAGGTGGAGGAGCACGGCGGAGTCCTTGCCGCCACTGAAGAGCAGGGCGGGGCGCTCGAACTCGGCGGCGACCTCCCGGAGGATGAACACCGCCTCGGCCTCCAGGGCGTCGAGGTGGGTGCGCTCGGCGGCCAGTCGCAGCTCCAGGTCGTCCAGCACGGACAAGGGGTCGATCGGCGTGGTGGTCATGGGGCCGCCCTCCTGCGGCGCGTGCTGCGTGGGGTCGTCGTCGGGACGGGCTCAGGCATGGAGCCCGCACTCGGTCTTGCCCTTGCCGGCCCACCGCCCCGAGCGGGGGTCCTCGCCCGGGGCCACCGGGCGGGTGCACGGCCAGCACCCGATCGAGGCATACCCCCGCTCGGTGAGCGGGTTCACGGGGAGCTGGTGATCGGCGGCGTAGCCCGCCATGTCGGCGTCGGTCCACGACGCCAGGGGGTTGACCTTCACCATGGAGCGGGCGGCGTCCCAGGACACGATGGGGGCCTTGGCGCGGGTGGGGGCGTCCACCCGCCGCAGGCCGGTGATCCACGCCGCCCGGCCGGCCAGCGCCCGGGCCAGCGGCTCCACCTTGCGGGCGCCGCAGCAGGCCTCGATGTCGGTCTTCCACAGGTTGTCGGGCTCGACCAGGGGGGACACGACGGTGAGGTTGAGGTCGTAGCGGCGCCGGACCTCCTCCACGAACCACAGCGTCTCGGCGAAGTGGTACTGGGTGTCGAGGAACACCACCTCGATGCGGGGGGCGACCCCGACGGCGACGTCGATGAGGACGGCGTCCTGGAAGGAGGCGGCCACGACCAGGTCGTCGCCGAAGCGCTCGTGCGCCCACCGCACGGCGGCGCTCGCCGGTCGCGCCTCCAGCCGGGCCGAGACCCCGGCCAGCTCGGCCAGGTCGGGGACGGCGGGCGCGGCGTCGTCGACCGTGGTCATGACCCCGCGCACTCCCCGACGCCGACCTCGCTGACGTAGGGGCCGGTCTCGTCGTAGTCGACGTAGAAGCTGGGGTCCTCCTCCGGCGCCGGGAACACGTCCAGCGACGCCAGCTCGGCGCCGACGGCCTCCGCCCCGCCCACCCGGTCCAGCCACGAGGTGAACGACTCGCCCGCCTCCCGCTCGGCCGCGAACCGCCCGACGACCGCGACGGTGGCCACCCCGGCGTTCCGGGCCGGCAGGCGGGTGGCCTTGCGACCGAACTGGACGGCCTCCATGCCCACGTGGCCGCCGAGGAGCATCTGGTAGCCGGGGGCGGCCCGCTTGTGGGCCCGCCGCTCGACGCCGACGAAGCCGATGTCGGCCACGTGGTGCTGGCCGCACGAGTTGGTGCAGCCCGAGATGTTGATGCGCACGCCGCCCACGTCGGCCAGGCCGGCGTCCTCCAGGGCGGCGCCGATGGCGTCGGCCAGGCCGCGGGACTGGGTGACGGCCAGGTTGCAGGTGTCGGCGCCCGGGCAGCTCACCACGTCGCGGGCCAGCTCGGCGCCCGGCTCGGCCATGCCGAGCACGCTCAGGCGGGCGTGCAGGGGGCGCAGCTGGTCCTCGTTGAGGCCCCGGAAGACGAGGTTCTGGCGGTTGGTGACCCGCACCTCCAGGCCCAGCTCGCGCTGGATGGAGGCGACGGCCCGGAACTGGTCGGAGGTGACGTCGCCCAGGCGGGCGTAGGCGTAGGCCGACACCGTGCCCTTGGCGTTGCCGCGGACGACGTTGGCGTCCTCCCAGCGGCCGTAGGGGTCGCGGGACCGGAGGACCACGTTGGTGCCCCAGCCGACGGGCGTGGGCGAGGCGGTGACCGACGTGCCGGCCGGGGCGTCGCCCTGCTCGCGCACGGCGTCGGGCACGTCGGCCGACCAGGTGGTGGCGGCGATGAGCAGGCGGCGCTCCTTGAGGACCCGCTCCCGGACCTGCTCGGCGCCCATGGTGTCGACCAGCCACTTCATCCGGGCCCGGAGCTTGTTGTCGCGGTTCCCGTAGTGGTCGAAGGTGCGCAGGATCGCCTCGATGGTGGGCAGGAGGTCCTCCCGGCGGGTGAAGTCCTCCAGCGCCTGGGCGGGATGGGGGTTGGCACCCAGGCCGCCGGCGAAGAACACCCGGAAGCCGGCCTCGACGGTCCCGTCGGGGTTGGGGCGGTTGACGGCGATGACCCCCACGTCGTTGAACATCGCCTGGCCGCAGTCGGTGACGCAGCCGGAGAAGTTGATCTTGAACTTCCGGGGCAGGCGCTGGGCGTAGGGGTTGCGCAGGAAGTGGCGGAAGGTCGCCTCGGCCCACGGGCTGATGTCCAGCACCTCGTAGGGGCAGGCGCCGGCGAGGTGGCACCCCGTCACGTTGCGCACGGTGTCCCCGCACGCCTCCCGCGTGGTCAGCCCGACGGAGGCCAGGTCGCGCATGACCTGGGGGGCCCTCTCGAGCTGGACGAAGTGGAACTGGATGTTCTGTCGCGTGGTGATGTGCCCCCACCCGCGAGAGTACTCCTCACCTATGTGCGCCAGCATCTCCAGCTGCTCGGGCTGCAGCGACCCGTAGGGCACCTTCACCCGCACCATCTGGTTGTGCCCGCCCTGGCGCTGGCCGTAGATGCCGTTGTTGAGGCGGAAGATGCGGAAGCGGTCCTCGTCGACCTCGCCGGCCAAGTACCTTGCCAGGAGGTTCTCGAACTTCTCGATGTCGGCCAGGGCCTCGGGGCCGATGGCGCCCGGGCCCACCTCGACGTCGATCGTCTGGCTCACGGACGGGCCTCCTTTCGGGCGGTCCGGCGGGCAGGCGTGCCCCGGACCCTCGCTGGCGCAAGCCTACGCCAAATTCCGAGTTATCCGATCAAGTTTTACAACAATCGGGCCGCGGCCGGCAAGCCGGGGCGCGGAGGGCCCATGTCGGCGCCGGCCCGGGGCACCGGTCGGGTCCGTCCCCGGC
>JBOGHR010000197.1:0-4966 GCA_050744905.1 Acidimicrobiales bacterium | reverse complement strand
GGCCTGGGTGGCGCTGAAGGTGAAGGTGGCGGTCGTGGTGGCGCCCTGGTAGGTGTCGCCGGCGGTGCTCGGCAGCTCGACCCGGAAGCAGGCCACCTCGCTGGCGCTCGAGGCCAGAGACCGGCTGGCGATGGCGCCCGCGCTCAGCGCCCCCGACGCGGTGAGGGTGTCGAGGGAGGCGCCGTAGCCCACGCCGGCGGAGTCGCAGGTCGCCTCGTCGGTGACCTTCCTGATCCCCAGGGTGAGCTGGTCGGCCAAGGCCTTGCCGTCGGCGTTGGTGGCCGAGGTGGACATGGAGTAGGTGAACCCGAGGGTGCCGGTGTTGGCGATGGTGAGGGGGGCGTACTTCACGTCGCCCGGCTTCATGTTCGACATCTCGATCGAGGTGAAGGCGTAGGCGTCGTCGACGTCGGCGCCGACGACCAGGTCGACGGTGCCGGCGGTGAAGGTGGACGTGGCCGTCCCCGAGTCGGTGAACGTCGCAAAGGTCCCCGCCCACACCAGTCCCGACAGCAAGCCGAGAGAGAGGACGAGGCGCACCTTTCTGTTGCGCATGTTGGCTGGAGCCTCCTGTCAGGCGGCGGGTGCCGGACGCACCGCTCGCTACCCGTGACGTTCGGCACCTCCACTCGGGACCTCAGGGTGGTTTCCCGAACCACCCGGTCCGGCTACCGCCCATGGCCCGGACGAGGGGACGGCACCGGCGTCGTAGCGGCACCGGCGTCGTAGCATCGAGGCCATGCCGAGCTCCGTCGTCCTCGGAGGGGCCCGCACGCCGATCGGCAAGCTGGCCGGCGCCCTGGGCCCGCTCACGGCCGTCGACCTGGGTGGGGCGGCGGTGGCGGCGGCCCTGCACCGGGCCGGCGTCGACCCGGCGGCGGTCGACTACGTCTTCATGGGCCACGTGCTCCAGGCCGGCCAGGGCCAGATCACCGCCCGCCAGGCCGCCGCCCGGGGCGGGGTCCCGATGACCACGCCGGCCACCACCGTGAACAAGGTGTGCCTGTCGGGCCTCAACGCCGTCCACCTGGCCGACCGCATGATCTCGGCGGGCGAGGCCCAGGTCGTGGTGGCCGGCGGGATGGAGTCGATGACCAACGCCCCCCACCTGCTCCCCGGGGCCCGCTCCGGCTGGCGGCTGGGCGACGCCACGGTGGTCGACTCCATGCTCCACGACGGGCTGTTCTGCGCCTTCGACGTGTGCTCGATGGGCGCCGGGACCGAGCGCTACGTGGGGGCGGCCGCCGACCTGGGCCGTGAGCGCCAGGACGCCTACGCCGCCGGCTCCCACGAGCGGGCCGCCGAGGCGGCGGCCGCCGGCGTGCTGGCCGAGGAGATCGTCGCCGTGCCGGTGCCCGACCGCCGGGGCGACCCGGTGGCCGTCGACGCCGACGAGGGCGTGCGGGCCGGGACCACAGCCGAGAGCCTGGCCGGGCTCCGGCCCGCCTTCGCCGCCGACGGCACCATCACCGCCGGCAACGCCAGCCAGATCAGCGACGGGGCGGCCGCCGTCGTGCTCGCCTCACCCGGCGCTGCCGAGCGCCTGGGCGTGGAGCCCCTGGGCGAGGTGGTGTCCTACGGGCAGGTCGCCGGCCCCGACCCGTCGCTGCTGCTCCAGCCGTCGCGGGCCACCCTCCAGGCTCTGGGCCGGGCCGGGCTGGGCGTGGCCGGCGTCGACCTGTTCGAGATCAACGAGGCCTTCGCCGCCGTGGCGCTGGCCTCGATGGACGAGCTGGGGATCGACGACAGCGTCACCAACGTCAACGGCGGGGCCATCGCCCTCGGCCATCCCATCGGCATGAGCGGCACCCGGCTGGCGCTCACCCTCCTGCTCGAGCTGCGCCGGCGGGGCGGCGGCGTGGGCGTGGCCGCCCTGTGCGGCGGCGGTGGCCAAGGCGACGCCCTGGTCCTGCGGGCGGCCGGCTGAGCCGGCGGAGGGCCGCGGGCCGAAGCGGCGGGGCCGTCAGTCGAAGGTCAGCCGCACCGACACGCGGCCGAGGTCGCCGTCCTGGCGGGCGACGACCCCGAACGCCGAGAGGGGCTCCAGGTTGGGCTTCACGTCGGCCTCGTAGGTGGCCCGGTCGTCGGGGTCGTCGAGCACCACCTGCTCGATGGCCTCCCGGACGGGGTCGATGAGGACGACGAGCTGCATCGTGGTGCCGTCGCCCGACTGGTCGCCCACCACGTCGGAGTAGGCGTCGGTGTCGGCCAGCGTGGACGCCGACCCGCCCGCCAGCGCCTCCAGGTAGGTCGGGCTGGTGGCCAGGACGAAGCGGTCGGAGAACAGCCCCATGGCCGGCTGGACCCCCTCGACGAGGGGCTGGGGGACCACGTAGGCGCTGGCGCCGGCCACCACCCGCTCGTCCAGCTCCAGGCCCTGGTCGGCCAGCGCCTGGCGAACCCGGGCCACGCCCTGCTCGGCCCCCGCCCGATCGGTCGGCTCCACCACCAGAGCGGCGTCGGGGAACGAGCGGCCCTCGGCCACCGGGCCGACGACGACCACCAGCTCGCCGCCCATCCACGACAGGATGTCGCCTTCGAGGTCGATGCCGGTCTGCTCCTCGAACCCGTCCAGCAGGTCGTCGCCGTCGACGCCGGCGAGGGCCCGGATGCCGTCGGTCACCCCGGTGCCGACGTCGAAGAGGGTGAGGGCCGCCAGCGTCGCCGCCGGCAGCGCCCGGGTCAGCTCGGGCTGCCTGCCGCCGGCCTCCGCCGCGTTGGCCGCCACCCCCTGGAACACCAGGGCCGACCGCTCGGCGTGAAGGTCGAACGCCATGGTGGTCGCCTGCGACCCGAACTGGGCCAGGGGCCCGAAGTCGAAGCCGCTCAGGTCCCCGGCCAGGTCGAAGGCCTTGCGGGCGTCGACCCACCCGAGGACCAGGCGGTCGCCGGCCAGCTCGTCCACCACGCCGGTGAAGGCCTCGGACTCGGCCAGCCCGCCGTCGTTCTTCTCGGCCTGGGCCGCCACCCGGGCCAGGGCGGCCTGCTCGGCGGCGGCGTCGTCCTCGTCGACGATCACCACGAAGTCGCCGATCACCTGGTAGGAGCCCTCGAAGCCCTCCTGCGCCGCCTTGTCGAGGGCGGCCCGGGCCTGGCCGGCGTCGTCGGTCTCCACCATGGCGACGGCCGACGGGTCGCCGCCGTCGGCGGGCGGCAGCACGGCCAGCGCCACCTCGTTGCCCAGCCACGGCTCGACGTCGCGCTCGAAGTCGAGGCCGGTGCCCTCCACCAGGTCGGCCAGCAGGCCGTCGCGGGCCTCGTCGAACTCGCCCCGCACCGAGTCGCCGGCACCCGGGAACCGGCGGGCGATGCCGAGCAGGTCGCGCTTCTGGTCGACCGAGGGGTCGAGGTTCACGCTGACGAAGGCGATGGCCGACACCGGCGTGATCCCCGCCGCCCGGCCCGACTCGTCGGTCTTGCCGCCGCAGGCGGCGAGGCTGAGGAGCGACGCGGCGGCGACCACGGTGGTGAAGCGTCTCACGGTGGGACCTCCTCCTCGCCGGCGGAGGGCCGGCAGGACGACGACACTACGTGCCCGCCGGCGGAGGGCCGGCAGGACGACGACACTACGTGGTCGGCGGAGGCCCGGGAGGGGGGCGTCCCGGGCCGGCGGGGTCCCCGGCACCTCAGGCGTCGACCTGGCGGCGGCCCTGGAGCGCCCGGCCGAGGGTCAGCTCGTCGGCGTACTCCAGGTCGCCGCCCACCGGCAGGCCGCTGGCGATGCGGGTCACCCGGATGCCGAGGGGGCCGAGCAGCCGGGCCAGGTACATGGCCGTGGCCTCGCCCTCGATGTTGGGGTTCGTGCACAGGATGACCTCGGTGACGCCCTCGGGCTCGAGCCGGGCCAGCAGCTCGCGGACCCGGAGCTGGTCGGGGCCGATGCCGTCGATGGGGCTGATGGCGCCCTGGAGGACGTGGTAGCGGCCCCGGTACTCCCGGGTCTTCTCCACGGCCACGACGTCGCGCGGCTCCTCGACGACGCACACCACGTGCGGGTCCCGCTGGGCGTCGAGGCAGATCCCGCAGCGGGGCTCGCCCTCGTCGGGGACCTCGGCGACGTTGAAGCAGCGCCCGCAGAACGACACCCGCTCCTTGACCTGGCCGATGACGGCGGCCAGGCGCATGGCGTCGATCTTCGGCAGCTTGAGGAGGTGGAAGGCGATGCGCTGGGCCGACTTGGGCCCGATCCCCGGCAGGCGGCCCAGCTCCTCGATCAGGTCCTGGACCGGCCCGGCGTACACGTCCTAGAGGCCGGGCAGCCCGGCGCCCCCCAGGTCGACGCCCCCGAGCAGCGACTGGTTCAGCTCCTGGGCCCGGGCCAGGGCGTCGTTGGCGGCGGCGAGGACCAGGTCCTCCAGCATCCCCACGTCGTCCCGGTCGACCACCTCTGGGTCGATGCCGATCGACACCAGCTTGCCCGCGCCGCTGGCCTTCACCCTCACCACGCCGCCGCCCGCCTGGCCCTCGACCACCTGCTCGGCCGCCTCCGCCCGGGCCTGGACCAGCTGCTGCTGGACGGCCTGGGCCCGCTCGAGCAGGGCCCCGAGATCGAACTGCTCGCTCATGCGGACCGTCCTCGGAACGACCTCACGTGGCTACCTCCTCGGCTCCGGGGAACGCCCGCTTGAGCTGCTCCTCGGGCGAGGTTATCGCCGGGGCGTCGCCCCGTGGCCCCTCGTCGGCGAAGCCGTCGAAGGCCTCGTCGGGAGGAGGGGGGTCCCCGGCCGCGGCCGCGTCGGGCGCCGGGGCGTCGACCACCAGGCGGAGGGGCACGGCGGTGGCGAAGTGGGCGGCCAGGACGGCCTCCACCTCGCCCCGGACCTCCTCGCAGCGGCCCAGGTAGTGGGAGTTGGGCAGGGCGAACACGGCCACGCCGTCCTCCACGGCCAGGAACCGCCCGGCCCCGAACCGAGCCTTGGCGCGGCCGCTCAGCGAGGCCAGCACGCCGTCGCCCCACGCCTTGGTG
>JBOGHR010000196.1:0-6716 GCA_050744905.1 Acidimicrobiales bacterium | reverse complement strand
GAACTGGTACGCCACCGGCGAGAAGATCACCGACGCCGACTACGCCACGATCCCCCTCACACCGCACGACTGGCACGGTGAATGGAACTACACGATCGCTCAATCAATCCCGCGGTGAGCCCTAAGCGCGGGCTCTGCCGAGTCCTCGTTCACGTGCTTGTCATTGCGACCGCGCTGGCACTCACGATGGGCACGGGACAGGCGGTCGCGCCTGCGGCGTACAACTACGACCAACCGCAGTCCCAGGGCTACCCGCTCTGGTCGAGCGCCGCAGCCATCGCCCCTGACCTGGTCGAACCCGGTCAGCGAGACGCTGATGATCGTCCTGGACAGCGGTACGACGACCGCGTCAACTTCGCGCGCGCTTCTGCGCGTCTCGACGTCTATCGATTGGCCCCACGATCAGTAGCTGACGACCTCGCGGGCGCCGCGTGCTCGTTCAGTGCAGCTACGACCGTCGTCATGGCCGACGGAACCCGCAGAGCGATCTCGGACGTAGGGGTCGGGGACTACATCCTCGCCGAAGACCCTGAGACCGGCGAACGTGGCCCACGTCGCGTCACCCACCTGTGGGAACACGACGACACCGTCGTGGACCTCGAGATCGACGGTGACATCGTCACCACCACCGAGGACCACCCGTTCTGGAACGCGACCGATCGTGAGTGGCAGCAGGCCGAAGACCTCGATGCGGGTGACTTGGTGCGGACCGCCGACGGAGAGCTCGTCGAAGTTGGCGGACTCCGGCTCCGGACTGCGCGTACGACGACGGCGTACAACCTCACCGTCGACGGGATCCACACCTACTTCGTGGCCGCCGGCGAAGACGACGTGCTCGTCCACAACACGTGCGGTCCGTCGATCAGCGGCCGCATGCGAGCTGCTGGCCCCGGCGACGAGTTCGGGCTCCCAGGGCAGGGGCGCATTCGATACGTGCCACCGCGCGGCTATAACCCGGCGAGTCCCCTTCCACGAGGGCCGCAGGGTGGCTATGTCGACCGCTTCGGCAACGAGTGGGTCGTCGGTCCATCGAGAACGCCAGGGCACCCATTCGAGTGGGACGTTCAGCTCTCGAGAACCGGGCGTGAGCAGATCGGTTGGCTGTCACGTGATGGGGCTCACGTAAACGTCTCACCGCGCGGCGAGGTCACGCACCTGTGACCGCGCCCACCTTCTACGACGTCGTGGTGATCCATCGCACAGAAGCGACCGAGCGGCTGGGCATAGGCGACAAGCGTGGCGTCGTCGTCGGTATCGCGGAGCCCGAAGCGGAGGGCGAGACCCGTGGCTTCGCTGTCGCGATAGGTGCTGAGACCTACATGGTGCAGGACGGTGACTTGTCGCTTACAGGAGAACGGGTCGAGCGCGAGGCGGTCTACGACGGGTCTTCGCTCCATGTGACAGTCGAAGGCGAGCCCGCCGACGATGGCCCCTACGGTGAGGACGATGGTGCGTCCTGAGAGCTGGACCAGACCTGCGGGTGAGAGTCCCGCGCGGGTAATCGCCGGAGAGCCCGGTAGCAGGCCCCGGTTCGTCGTCGAGAGGCGGCGGGCTGAGCGGGGCGTCAAAAGCCTCTTTGGAGGGAGCAAGCGTGCGGGCCGTAGGGCCACCCGGTCCGAGTCCTGCAGCCTCGTCACACTTACAGCAGGGGAGCCGAGCCGCTCATTTCACGGCGAAGGCAGCATCCGACCGACTGGCGTTCCGGACATGCCCTTGGTCGGGTCCCCTCGGGGTAGGGGGAGCGGCACGTACGCACGGTCAGGTTCGGAACAGGAGAGGCCCGTCTGCGCAGCCTCGTCAGCAAAGACCACCCGTATAAGCCAGTGGTGAAATCGGGTGGAGCGCAGCGGGAGTCCGACGGGGTCGTAGTACCGCTGATCGCCGGGAGAAACCCGGTGGGAGGGAAGGGCCCCGACTTCGGTCACGCCGGTCGAGGAGCTACGTGCGAGGGCATGGCGGGGACCGCCCCGTCCATCTACCCCGAGGGCCGCCATCCGGCCCCCGTCAAAGTGCGACAACTCCAGAACCGGCTATGGGCTGCGGCCAAGCAGTCTCGGAGTCGCCGCTTCCACGCCCTGTACGACCGCATCTCCAGGAGCGACGTCTTGGAGGAAGCGTGGAGGCGGGTGCGAGCCAATCGTGGCGCCGCCGGGGTCGATGGCCTGACCCTGGAGGCGGTGGAGGACTACGGGGTCGGGCGGATGCTCGACGAGCTGGCCCGTGACCTCCGTGCAGGCACCTACCGCCCGCCGCCGGTTCGGCGGGTGGAGATCCCCAAGCCCGACGGGACCAAGCGCCCGTTGGGCATTCCCACTGTCACGGACCGGGTGTGCCAGCAGGCAGCCAAGATCGTCCTCGAACCGATCTTCGAGGCCGACTTCCTGCCGGTGAGCTTCGGGTTCCGCCCGAAGCGCTCGGCCACCGACGCCTTGGAGAGGCTGCGGGTCGGGTTCATCGAGGGCAAGCAGTTCGTCTTCGAGGCCGACATCAGCAACTTCTTCGGCACCATCGACCACGAGAGGTTGCTCTCCCTGGTCGGTGAGCGGGTGTCGGACCGCCGGGTGCTCAAGCTGTTGGGGCAGTGGTTGCGTGCGGGTGTGCTGGTCGAAGGGGTGGTCACCGAGACGGTTGCCGGGACCCCTCAGGGCGGGGTCATCTCCCCGCTGCTGGCCAACATCTACCTACACGCCTTCGACCGGGCCTGGGCTGAGCATGGTGCCGGAGAAGTCGTCCGCTACGCAGACGACTTCGTGGTGTTGTGCGACACTCGGGCGCAGGCCGAGACCGCCCAGGAGCGGGCGACCGCCATCCTGGGTGAGCTCGGCCTGAGGCTGCACCCGGACAAGACCCGTGTGGTCGACCTCCGGGGAGGCAAGGAGGGCTTCGACTTCCTCGGTTGCCATCTCCATGCCCGCATGTCGGGCCGGCTGTGGGAGCAGCGGGGCATCATCCGCTACTACCTGCACCGCTGGCCGTCGCAGCGGTCGATGAAGCGGGCCCGGGCAAGAGTCAAGGCCCTCACCGGTCGAAGCCAGGTCGGATGGGAGTTGGAGGTCGTCATCGAACGGCTGAACCTGTTCCTCCGGGGATGGGGCAACTACTTCCGCACCGGCAACGCAGCGACCAAGTTCATCACCATGGACCGCTACGTGGCGTGGCGGCTGAAGCGCTTGCTCGTCAAGAAGCGCGGCCGCAACCTGCGGGCAGGCCAGGCGAACCGTTGGACGCGCACCTGGTTCCACGACCAGGGCCTGCACAAGCTCATGGGCACCATCCGCTACCCGAAGGCTGCGTAACCATGTCGAGAAGACCGTCGGAAAGCCGTGTGCGGGAAAACCGCATGCACGGATTGAAAGGGGGATGGGGAAACGTGCTCGCTAGTCGAGCGTCGCGCCCCTAACTACCAATGCGAGCGGGTGAGGTCCGCCACCGGCTCGTCGTCCTTGTCGCCCTTGTCGTTACGACCGTCTTCGGGCTGGTGCTCGAAGCGTCTCCGATCGACGCGTTCGCCTACGACCACCCGCAGCACGTCGCGACGTCCGGGCAATCGCCTGTCGGGTCGAACGTCGGATGGGCCTCGGCGCGGGCCTCGTCCTCAGTCGGGACCGGCGGCGACGCTTCGAAGGTCGCGGGCGTCTCCGCGCGTCCGGGTCAGTATCGATCGGCCCCAAACACGGCAATGCCGCCGATCAGGCCGGGGGCGTCGGGTGGGCCGACGGCTGGTCGGCCGTTCCCGTCTTCGGTACGGGAGGCGTCGGTCGCTGACAACTTGGCGACGACGGGCGCTGACGCACCGACGTGCGTGTGGTGCCGGATGGAGACTCCAAGGCCGCACATCGACCATGCGACCCCGCGGTCTCTCGGCGACAACGCGACCGTGGACAACGCGCAGGTCTCGTGCCCGCACTGCAACATGTCGCGCGGGAACCGGCCGACGCCGGTGAACCCGCCGCCTGGCTATGAGGGCCCGTGGCCGCCACCCTGGTGGCCGCAGAACCTATGAGCACCGAGACGCGCGAGGCCCGACACGAGGATCCGGTCTGGCGGGACCGGAGCGACTTCGTGATCGCCGCCGAGATCGCCTCCGAGGGAGCCGATCGCGAACAGCTCTGGGCCAAGCAGCTCAGTGAGGACACCTTCGAGATCTGTTGCATCCCGTTCTTCGTTTACGACGTGGCTCTCGGCGACGTCGTGCAGACGGCACCGGCCGGTGGGCGTCGCTACATCGTGCAGAACGTGATCCGTCCCTCCGGGCGGTTCGTGTTCAGGGTCTGGTTCGGGGATTCCTTCCAGCCCCGCCGCGAGATCGCCGATGAGCTCGAAGCGCTGGGGGCGTTGCTGGAGTGGTCGTCGCCGAACCTGCTTGCTGTCGACGCCGCTGACGAGGAGCTGGCCAAGGTGGTCTCGGGGTGGCTGCTCGAGCGCGAGCAGCAGGGGCACTTGGTTTACGAGACGGGCAAGACCGCCTGAGTCGCTCGGTCGTGCGGCGCGTGCCTTCGTTCCGGTTGGGTGGCTGAGCCGTTGTCCGCGGAGGCGGCGGAGCTGCCGTCGTTCCGGTGGGCGGACCCGGAGGTGGGCCACCGGCACCGGATCGGTGGTGAGCCGCCGGTCGCGCCGGAGAGGTTTCCCCGTTGCTCGTCGTGCGGTGAGTCGATGTCGTTCTACGGCCAACTCGACTCGCTGAGCGATGAGATCGTGCTGGCCGACGCCGGTGTGGTGGCGGTGTTCGTGTGCTTCGACTGCGGCCAGTCCGACGCGTTGATCGTCTCGACCTGAGCGACGATGGGGTTCTCGATCATGCACGTGTCGGGTGCGATGGAGTCGAACCCGCCGAGGGCATCGCTGCGTGCGATGGTCGAGGAGCTGGCCAGCCCTGACGTCGAGCATCCCGACGTTGCGGTCACGCATGACAGTGGCTGGACGCTCAGCGCCTTCGCCGGTGGCCGGGTGGTGTGGGAGAACGTCGAGGAGGGCGGCGAGCCCCGCCATCGCGTCCGGGTCGAGGGCCCGGAGGTCGTGAGGCTGTTCGAGGCGCTCGCTGTTGGCGACGTCGCCGCGGTCGACGCGGAAGCGTGGCAGCCCGGCTACTGATCCTGCGCGCTACGAGGCGGGGGCGAAGCGGCGGGCTTCGTGGCGCAGCAGCATCGATTCGATGAGGGTGCGAACGACCGCCTTCTCGTCGGGGTCGAGGTGCTGGATGGCTTCGAGGTGGAGGCGGAGGTCGTCGTCGGGGCCACGCTCATCGGTGTCGAAGACGAGCTGATCGGCGCTGACGGAGAGCGCGACTGCGATCCGGCGGATGACGTCGAGGGTTGGTTGGGCGCCACCGGCCTCATAGCGGCGGAGCTGGGAGACGTGGACGCCGGCGCGCTCGGCGAGGGCCTGTTGAGTGAGGCCTCGTTGTTTGCGGAGGGCGGCGAGTCGGTCGGGGAAATCCATGGCGAGGGCAGCGATGAGCGCTGCGGGCATGTTCACCTACACGGATCGGCCTCCTTGACTCAACATCGCTGAAAGAGTAGGTCTGACCTCGCTGATGATCTACTTGACGGAGTGCGAGGTTGGCCAGGATCCCCGACGCTGAGATTGAGCGGTTGAAGGCCGAGGTGGCCGTCGAGCGCTTGGCCGAAGCCCCGCGGGATCGTGCTGCGCCGCCATGGCCGGGACCTGATCGGGTTGTGCCCGTTCCACGACGACCGCGAGCCGTCGCTGGTGATCAGCCCGGCGAAGAACCTGTGGCACTGCATGGGGGCGTGCTCGGCGGGCGGCAAGCGTGGTCGATTGGGTGATGCGGGCCGAGGGCGTGTCGTTCCGCCACGCGGTCGAGCTGCTGCGGAGCGGCGCGCCGACCTCGAGCGACGGGCCGGCGCCGAAGCGGACGACGGTGCGCAAGCTGGCCGCGCCGTTCGACGTGAGCGCCGAGGACCGCGAGCTGCTCGGCGAAGTCATCGGCTTCTACCACCAGACCTTGCGTGAGAGCCCGGAGGCGATCGAGTTCCTCGAGCGGCGGCGGATCGCGTATCCGGAGGCGGTGGAGCGGTTCCGGTTGGGCTTCGCGAACCGCACCCTCGGCTACCGCCTGCCCGACAAGAAGCGCCACGCCGGCGCGGACATCCGGGGCCGAGGACCTCGCGAGGCTCCGCCATACTGCGAACGCTATCGATCAGCCGCTTTTTCCGCCTCTATCGTGAGAGCAGTCATCGACCCCGACGGCTCGGCGTCCGCGCCAGACGCCCGCTCCAAGATCACGTCGGAACCGCAGACCTACCCGGCAGCATCCGGTCATCCGATCTCGAGCAGGCTCGGCAGATCGGCCAGGGACGCCACGGCTGGCTGCCACCGCGTGTCCCGGCCATCAGAGTCCCCACCCCGGCCGCCGTGATGGTCGGTGACAGCGTCGACCGAGATGCCGGTGCCGACTTCGCCTGACACCGCGACTACATCGACGTACTCGTTCAGGCCGGTCGTCTCCACCTTCTCCCGCTGGAGGTCGGGCGGTCCGTTGGTGACGACTCCGAGGAGGTAACCCGCGGATCGAAACTGTGACAGCACGTCGAGTGCATCGGGATATAGACGGTAACCCGAGCGGCGCGTAACCAGTCAGGCGGTCGCGGTGGGTAGCCAGGCGCCAGTCGGGGTGTAGAGGTCCTTGAGGTGTTGATGGATCGCCTGGGCCTGTTTGCGGTTGGTGGAGATGTAGCTGCGGATTGCGGCGAAGC
>JBOGHR010000195.1:0-4851 GCA_050744905.1 Acidimicrobiales bacterium | reverse complement strand
GGTCGCCTTCCTGGACGACGACGTGGTGCCGCCGGCGTCGTGCCCGCCGAGCCGCTGGCCCCGCTGGCCGGGGTGGCCGGCCCGGTGGACGTGGCCGTCAACCTGCACGGGCGGGGACCGCAGAGCCACCGGGTGCTCCTGGCCCTGCGGCCCCGGCGGCTGATCGCCTTCGGGGCGGCGGGCGCCGCCGGGCCGGCGTGGCGGCCCGGCGAGCACGAGGTGCTCCGGTGGTGCCGGCTGCTGGAGGAGTGCGGCATCCCCGCCGATCCCGGGCGCCTGGACCTCGACGCGACACGTGCGCGAGCCGAGAGCCGCCACGTGCTGCTTCTCACGACCACGCCCATGAACCAGGGGCCCGCCGCCGGCCTGTTCCAGCTCGTCGGCTTCCTCGGCGCCGACAACTTCGACGACGACTCCCTCGAGGTTCTCCGCACGCCTCGACCCCCGGCGCCGTGTCGGCGACCTGACCGTGTCGTCGGAGGAGGCCGAGCGGCACCATGCGTCTCCTAGGGCCATGTCGCAGGCCATCGGTAGGTTGAGCGAGTGCCTCGGCTGGCAGCCTTCTACGGCATCGTCATCTACATGTACGTGCGCGATCACGGCCCTGCGCATTTCCATGCGCGTGCTGGGGACGACGAAGCCGTGATCGACATCGCGACGGGAGACGCCATCCGTGGCACCCTGTCGCCCCGGCGGATGAGACTGGTGCGCGACTGGGCGGAGATCCACCGGGCCGAACTCTTCGAGGCGTGGCTGCGAGCGGGCGTCGGGGAGCCGCCGGGTATCATCGAGCCTCTGCCATGAGTAACCCCAACCAGACCCCTGCGGTGGCCGGCGTCGCCGTCGTCCGGCCGCACGTCATGCGTCTGCTGTTCAGTGACGGGGTGGTTCGCGACGTGCAGTACGTACCTGGCAAGGCGCGCGGTTCGTTGCTCGAGCCCCTCGCCGACCCGTCCTACTTTGCCCAAGTCCGTGTCGACACCGAGGCCGGCACGGTGGTGTGGCCGAACGGGCTCGACCTCGCGCCCGAGGTCCTCCATGGTGACCACGAGCCAGGCGAAGCTCTGGGCTTCAAGGACGTCACGGCAACGAAGCAACCGGCTTGATCGCCGCGCAGTCCAGACGGCCGACGCCTGGCCTCGACGTGCCTTGAGCGGTCGCCTCGGCACACGATTGCTTTCGTCGCGCTGGCCCGAACGGTGCGGGAGCGGCATCGGCCGCATGGCTGGGAATGACATCTTGAAGTGGCCCCGCGCTCAAGACCGCCGAACGAGGGGAGAAGGAGTGTCGAGGGTGGAGCTCTACGAACGTGTGCGCAGAGACAAACGAGACGAGTGCACAGGTAGGGGATCGTGCTCCGGCGGGCGAGCGGAGCTCGCGCCGCCTCCGCTCTGTCCCTTCTCGGTGTCCGCAGCCGCAGAGGCCGCCTGCGGCGGCGAGCGCGGCTACGGACCCTGCCGCTGCGAACGGGGGCGCATCATCGAGAACCAGAAGTAGCCGTGGGCGGGGAGGGTGACGAGGTAGGGCCGGTCCTCGACCACCGGGAACTCCGCGCCGCCCAGCACCTCCACCGGCACCAGGCCGCGGAGGGACCGGAGGTCGAGCTCGGCCGGCTGGGGCGAGCGGCTGAGGTTGTTCACGCACAGCACGACGTCGTCGCCCAGGCGGCGGGCGAAGGCGAGCACGGCGGGGTTGGCGGCGTCGACCACCTCCAGGGAGCCGCCGCCGAGCACCGCCGCATGGCGCCGCCGGACCCCCAGCATGGCCCGCATCCAGTGCAGGAACGAGCCCGGGTTGCGCCGCTGGGCCTCGACGTTGACCGCCTGGTAGCCGTACACCGGGTCCATGAGGGGTGGCAGGTAGAGGCGGGCGAAGTCGGCCCGGCTGAAGCCGGCGTTGCGGTCCGGGTTCCAGTGCATGGGCGTGCGCACGCTGTCGCGGTCGCCCAGGTAGATGTTGTCGCCCATGCCCAGCTCGTCGCCGTAGTAGAGGATCGGGCTGCCGGGCAGCGAGAACAGGAGGGCGTGGAGCAGCTCGGCCACCCGGCGGTCGTTGTCCACCAGCGGGGCCAGGCGCCGGCTGATCCCGACGTTGCGCTTCATGCGGGGGTCCTTGGCGTACTCGGTGTACATGTAGTCCCGCTCCTCGTCGGTGACCATCTCCAGGGTCAGCTCGTCGTGGTTGCGGAGGAACTGGCCCCACTGGCACCCGGGGGGGATCTCGGGCGTGGCCGCCAGCGTCGCCGTGATGGGCCCGGCCCGCCCCTGGCGCAGGGCCATGAACATGCGGGGCATGAGGGGGAAGTGGAAGCACATGTGGCACTCGTCGCCGTCGCCGAAGTAGTCGACGACGTCGGCGGGCCACTGGTTGGCCTCGGCCAGCAGGACCCGGCCGGGGAAGTCGGCGTCCACCTCCTTGCGCAGCCGCTTGAGGAACTGGTGGGTCTCGGGGAGGTTCTCGCCGTCCGTGCCGTCGCGCTCGAAGAGGTAGGGGACGGCGTCGAGGCGCAGCCCGTCGAGGCCGACGTCCAGCCAGAAGCGGACCACGTCGAGCATGGCGTCCTGGACCTCGGGGTGGGCGTAGTTGAGGTCGGGCTGGTGGGAGAAGAACCGGTGCCAGTAGTACTGCTCGCGCACCGGGTCCCACGTCCAGTTGGACGACTCGGTGTCGACGAAGATGACCCGGGCGTCGGGCCAGCGCCCGGAGTCGTCGCTCCACACGTACCAGTCCGCCTTGGGGTTGGTGCGGTCCTGGCGGGACTCCTGGTACCAGGGGTGGGCGTCGCTGGTGTGGTTGACGACCAGGTCGGCGATGACGCGGATCCCCCGCCGGTGCGCCTCCTCCACCAGGGTCTCGACGTCGGCCAGGTCCCCGTAGTCGGGGAGCACGGAGAAGTAGTCGGAGATGTCGTAGCCGCCGTCGCGCAGGGGCGACTGGTAGAACGGCAGGAGCCAGATGCAGTCGACGCCCAGCCAGCGCAGGTAGTCGAGCTTGTGGCACACCCCCCGCAGGTCCCCGGTGCCGTCGTCGTCGGCGTCGAAGAAGGCGCGCACGTACAGCTCGTAGAACACGGCGCGCTGGTACCAGCGCTCGTCCTCCTCGATGGCGGTGATCTCGCCGGTGTGGTCGGGCTCGCGTGCGGGCCCGCCGGTCCCGGGCGAGTCGGTGGCACTGGGCGGGATCGGGCACCCCCGTCGACTCGTGGTCGGGGGGAGTGCTACCCGCCCCCGGGCGGCGCTACTCGGGCCGGCGGCCCGAGAACAGGGCGAAGGGCCGGGAGGGGACGCCCAGGGGGACGGGCTCGAGGGCGGACTCGATGCGGGCGCCCAGCCGGCGGTTGCTGACGAACGGGGGGAACAGCCCGAAGCGGTCGAGCCTGACGTCCACCAGCCCGGCGTCGCGCATGACCGGGAACATCCGCGGCGGGCGCATGCGCAGCATCCCCCGCTCGGGCTGCCACGACATCTCGGGCGTGGCCAGGATCTGGACGTAGTACAGCGGGTTCCACGGGTTGGGCTCGATGAACGCCACCCGCCCGCCCGGGCGGACCAGGCGGGCGGCGGTGCCGAGGCAGGCGTCGAGGTCGTGGACATGGTGGAGGACGAAGAACCCGACCACGGCGTCGAAGCTGCCGTGCATCTCCGGCGGCGACTCCACCAGGTCGTGGGCGTGGAGGGGGACCCCCTCGGCCCCCGGCCGGCGGGAGAGCTTCTCGAGCAGGGCGGGGGAGAGGTCGAGGCCCTCCACCGCCACCCCCCGCTCGGCCAGGATGAGCGTGTAGCGGCCCAGCCCGCAGCCGACCTCGAGGACCTTGTCGCCCGGGCGGACGGCGGCCGCCTGCATCATGCGGTCCACGTGGCGGCGCAGGTAGAGGGTGCCGGTGCGCATCAGCGTGCGCTGGTCGGACGTCTCGAAGTAGGAGCGCTGGAGCCGGTTGTGCCGGTCGAAGTCGGGCTCGCTCACGACGGCCATGGTGTTCCCTTCCCTCGGCCTGCGACGGGGGCCTCACCTGCGAACGAGCTCTCCCCGGTGGGTCCCCGCAACCCTCCGGCTCTCCAGCCGAACCCCCGGAGCCGGGGCGGACGTCCGGTCCGTCGTACGCGAGGACGCATCCTATTGCCCCCCCGGCGGCCGGTCCACGTACGCTCCGGCGGCCAGGCCGCTCGTGGCCTCGGCCCCGAGGGCGAGGCGGATGCGGACGGACACCACGGTCACCAGGCGGGAGCGGGCCACCGCCGTGGGCGCCCTGCTCGTGGTGTGGGCCGCCTTCGTGCTCCCCGCCTTCGCCGGCCAGGTGCGCTTCCCGGTGGACTTCGCCGGCCCCGAGGACCCGGCCGCCCCCGCCCGGCCGCTGGCCAACCCCGAGCACGGCGACGCCTACTACGCCATGTACCCGTGGCACGAGTACCTGGGCGCCCGGCTGGCCGCCGGCCAGGTGCCCCTGTGGGACCCCCACCGCTTCGCCGGCACCCCCTTCGCCGCCGACGTGGCGGTCGGGGCGTGGTACCCGCCGAACCTCCTCTACGCCGCGGGGGACCCCCTCGTGGTGTTCACCGTGGTCAGCGTCGTGTCGTCGCTGGCCGCCCTGCTGGCCACCTACTGGTTCCTGCGGGTGCTCCGGCTGCACCCCTACGCCGCCGCCCTGGGAGCGGTCACCTTCGCCTTCTCCGCCTTCCTGGTGAAGTGGACGACCAACGAGACGGTGACCGGCTCGGCGGTGTGGCTCGCCCTCCCACTGGGCGGCCTGGAGGTGGCGCGGCGGGGCCGGCGGCTGCGGGGGACGGTGATCGCGGCGGCCGGCCTGGCCCTGCCCGTGCTGGGGGGCCACGCCCAGGTGGCCCTCTACGTGTG
>JBOGHR010000194.1:0-2270 GCA_050744905.1 Acidimicrobiales bacterium | reverse complement strand
CGACCCGGGCGCCCCGGCTGCGGCGGGCTGCCGCCAAAGTGAGGACGCCGGAGGCGATCCCGAGCACGGTGGGCGGGTCGGCCTCGACGACCGCCCCCGGGCTCTCGGCGGCGCCCAGCTCGACGCTCCTCCGCCCGCCCGTCGCCGCGACGGTGATCGCCTCCCCGGCGGCGCTGACGGTCACCTCGCCGCTGACCGCGGGCGGGGCGTCACCGGCCAGGAGGGAGCGCAGGGCGACGACCAGCCAGCGCGGCTGGAAGGCCTCGCCCGGGGCCGGGCCCGCGGTCATCCATCGGCCTCCCCATCGCACCAGGGCCGAGACGGCGTCGTCGAGCCCGTGTCCCACCTCGGTCAGCTCGTAGACCACGGCCCGCACCGGGCGCCCCAGCGGGGCTCGGCGCACGATGCCGTCGCCCTCCAGGGCCCGGAGGCGCTCGGTCAGCAGGTTGGTGGCGATGCCGGGCAGGGCGTCGCGCAGGTCGCTGAAGCGGGCCGGTCCGAGGAGCAGCTCACGGACGATCAGCAACGACCACCGGTCCCCCACCCGGTCCAACGCCTTGGCCAGGCCGCAGTACTGCCCGTAGGTCTTCACGCTCCCAATGGTACTTGAGATTCTCCAGTCGGCGAACTAACATCTCAATCGGAGTCGGGGGAGCGGGCGTGGGAGAGGCCAGAGCGGTCGCCGTGCGCGGTGGGCAGCGCATGGCGGTGCGGTGCTGGGGGCGGGGCTTCCCCGTCGTCCTGGTGCACGGGATCCCGGGGTCGGCGCGGACCTGGGGCGGCGTGGCCCGGCGGCTCGCCGAGCGCCATCGCGTGGCGGTGCCCGACCTGCTCGGGTTCGGGTCCAGCACCAGGCCGACGGCGGCGCGACAGCTCCACGCCGAGGGCCAGGCGGACGCCCTCGGCGACGCGCTCGATGCGCTCGGGATCGACCGGATGGTCCTCGTCGGCCACGACTTCGGCGGTCCCGTCGCCGTCACCTGCGCCAGCCGGCGTCCCGAGCGGGTGGCCGGGCTGGTCCTGCTGGCCACCAACGCCTTCGGCGACAGCCCGGTCCCCTTCCCGCTCTCGCTGGTTACCGCTCCCGTGGTCGGGCCGGCCGCCTCCCGGCTGCTGTTCTCCGGCCTTCCCTGGCGATGATGGTCCGCCGGGGGTCCGGCCCCGGCGCTCCGCGCCCCGAAATGGCGCGGTACCTGGGCGACCGCGGCCAGGCGGCGTCGGTCCGGAGGATCTTCACCGCCTCGCTGCGGCACCTGGCCGAGCTGTACGGGCCGGTCGAGGATGCGCTGGGCGGGATCGCGGCGCCCACGCTGGTCGGTTGGGGCGACCACGACCCCTTCTTCTCCGTCGACCAGGGGCGGCGGACCGCCCGGGCCGTGCCAGGCGCCGAGCTGCGCATCTACCACGGCGCCGGCCACTTCCTGCCCGAGGAGCGCCCCGCCGAGCTGGCCGGCGACATCGTCCGGTTGGGCGAGAGGGCTCGGAGATGACACCGGCAGCGGCGGCGGCCCGTCTCGCCGGCGACGCCATCGACGCCCACGGGGGCCTGGAGCGGTGGCGCCGGCTCCGCGCCGTGACCCTGGAGCTGTCCTCGGGGGACGTGGCCTTCACGTCCCGGCTGCAGCCCCGCGCCCTCCGTGCCGTCACGGCCATCGTCGCGTCGAGGGGGCAGCACCTCACGCTCGCGCACTTCCCGCGGCCGGGATGGGTCTCGGAATACCAGGGCGGGAGCCTGGACGCGTGGGGCCGGACGGCGCTGCACCCGCCTACAACCTCCCCCCTGGCCGGCGGGATCGGGATGATCCAGGTGCCCCGCCGCACTGGATGATGACGCGGGCGTCTTCAACGCACCGGAGGGCACGGGGCCCGACGGCCGTACGCACGTCGTGGAGAAGGCGGCCACCCCGGCGCTGTTCAACGCGCCGCCGCCGCCGGGGGTGAACCGGAGGACCCGCCACCCACGGTTGACCTGGGGTCGTTCGACGGGACCGGGCGGACGGGAAGGGGCGCTGGTCCGCTGCCCGGCCGCGGGTCGGCGTGAGCACCGTCTCGCCCCTCCTCGCGGTCGAGCGGGCCGTCGCAGGAGCGGGCTAAGGAGGTGGCCCTCGACATGGCCACGCCCGAGGGCGCCGCCCGCCTGCGAGCGCTGGTGGACGAGGAGGTGGCCCGCTGGTCGGAGGACTACAAGCGGGGCCTGCGCTCCATCGACATCGCCGACGCGGCGGCCGTGGCCGAGCGGGCGTTCCGCAACGTCGCCGGCTACGGCCCCA
>JBOGHR010000193.1:0-9958 GCA_050744905.1 Acidimicrobiales bacterium | reverse complement strand
GACAAGGGCACCTCCGGCCTCATGCTGGTGGCCCGCACGGCCGAGGCGCACCGGGCGCTGTCGGCCCAGCTGGAGCGTCGGGAGGTCGAGCGCCGCTACCTGGCGCTGGTCTGGGGGGCGGTGGAGGCGCCGGCCGGCCTGGTGGACGCCCCCGTGGGCCGGGCCGAGCGGGACCCCACCCGGATGTCGGTGTCGGCCGCCGGCCGCCCGGCCCGCACCCGCTACGACGTCCGCCGCCGGTTCTCGGAGCCGGCCGCCGCCACCCTGGTGGAGTGCCGGCTGGAGACGGGCCGCACCCACCAGATCCGCGTCCACCTGGCCGCCATCGGCCATCCCGTCCTGGGCGACGCCCGCTACGGTGGGGCCCGCTCCACGGCGCTGTCGCCCCGGCCGTTCCTGCACGCCCACCGCCTGGCCTTCGCCCACCCGGCGAGCGGCGAGCGGCTGGCGTTCTCGTCGGAGCTGCCCGCCGACCTGGCCGCGGTGTTGGCCCGGTTCAGCTGAGGGGCTGGACGGGCGCCGCGCCCCCCCGGGCCGACGTCACCATGTCGGCCAGGGTGAACGAGTCGAGGTGGGAGCGCATGTGGCGGCCGACCTCCGCCCACACCGCCAGCAGGACGCACTGGCCCTCGTGGTCGCACGCCCCGTTCTGGTGCGGCTGGCCGAAGTCGCCGGCCACGATGGGCCCGTCGACGGCGCTCACGATCTGGCCCAGGGTGATGTCGGCCGGGTCCCGGGCCAGCACGTAGCCGCCCCCCACGCCGCGCTTGGAGCGCACCAGCCCGGCGCCCTTGAGGGCCAGGAGGATCTGCTCCAGGTAGGGCTGGGGCAGCCCGGTGCGCTCGGCGATGTCGCGCACCGAGGTGGGCTGGCCGCGGTCGGCGTGGAGGGCGAGGGAGAGCAGGGCCCGGCTGGCGTAGTCGCCCCTCGTCGACACCTTCACGGCGCCAATGCTACGGCCGGCCCCGGCGGTAGAAAGGGGACGGTCGCGGGTACCGTCGCTGGGTGCTGCAGACCAGGCCCGTCCCGGTGCTCCCCGCCTACGGCGGCGCCTGCCTCTCCTCGCTGGTGCCGGCGCTACTCTCGCCGGCGGCCGGGGCGCCGGAGTGGATGCCCCCGTCGGTGCGGGAGGCGTCGCAGGTGGTGCTGCTGGTGCTCGACGGGCTGGGCTGGGAGCAGCTGTGCGAGCGGGCGGGGCTGGCGCCGGTGCTCACCGGCATGGAGGGGAGGCCCATCACGTCGGTGGCCCCCACCACGACGGTGACGGCGCTGACGTCGATCAGCACGGGCCTGGCCCCGGCCGACCACGGCGTGGTCGGGTACCGGGTGCGGGTGGGGCGGCGCGACGTGCTCAACGTGCTGCGGTGGAACACCGCCGCCGGCGACGCCCGCCCCCTCGTGCCGCCCGGGGCGTTCCAGCCCGAGCCGGCCTTCGCCGGCACGGCGCCGCCGGTGGTCACCCGCGCCGAGTTCGCAACCACCGGGTTCACCGCCGCCCACCTGGCCGGCGCCCGGTTGCACGGCTGGCGTCTGCCGTCGGCGGTGCCCGTGGAGGTACGCCGCCTGCTGGCGGCGGGCGAGCCGTTCGTCTACGCCTACTACGACGGCATCGACAAGGTGGCCCACGACCGCGGCTTCGGGCCGTACTACGACGCCGAGCTGGCCGCCACCGACCGCCTGGTGGCCGACGTCCTGGCCGTGCTGCCGCCGGGGGCCGCCCTGGTGGTCACGTCCGACCACGGCCAGGTGCAGGTGGACGGCGCCGGCATCGAGCTCGATCCGGCGCTCATGGCCGACGTCGACCTGCTCTCCGGCGAGGGGCGGTTCCGGTGGCTCCACGCCCGCCCCGGCACCGCCGAGCGCCTGGCCGCCACCGCCCACCGCCTCTACGACGACGTGGCGTGGGTGCGCACCCTCGACGAGGTCGTGGAGCAGGGGTGGCTGGGGGGCCGGCCGTCGCCCGAGGTGGCCCGCCGGTTGGGCGACGTGGCCCTCGTCCCCTTCGAGCCGGTGGCGTTCCTCGACCCGGCCGACACCGGGGAGTCGCGCCTGGTCTGCCGGCACGGCTCGCTCACCCCGGCCGAGGCCATCGTCCCCCTGCTGGTCACGCCGGCCGGCGGCGGGGGAGGATGAGCGCCGTGCCCCCCCTTGGCGGCCCCCTCGACCCGACCGACCCGTCCGCCGCCGCCCCCGGCGGCGCCCCCGGCGAGGGGGAGGGCGCCGGCGCCGAGATCGTGGACGACGCCGGGCCCCTGCCCGCCGGTGGCGAGCCGGGCGAGACGGTGGAGCACCCGGCCCGGGTGATGCGCATCGCCTCCATGATCAAGCAGCTGCTGGAGGAGGTCCGCCACGCCCCCCTCGACGAGGCGGGCCGCGCCACGTTGCGCGAGATCTACCACACGTCGGTGCAGGAGCTGGCCGGCAGCCTCTCGGCCGACCTGCGCGACGAGCTGGCCCGGGTCACCCTCCCCTTCGCCGACCGGGACGCCCCCACCGAGCCCGAGCTGCGCATCGCCCAGGCCCAGCTGGTCGGCTGGCTCGACGGCCTGTTCCACGGCATCCAGGCCACCGTGTTCGCCCAGCAGATGGCGGCCCGGGCCCAGCTCGAGGACGCCCGCCAGCGCGGGCTGCCCCCCGGCGGCGACGAGCGCATGCAACGCGCCCGCCCGCCCGGGTACCTGTAGGCCGGCGTCGCTCGGGCCGGCCGGCGGAGGACTAAGGTAATGACACGAGTGTAGTTTGTCCACAGGCCCTGTGGACAAGACGGTGAACAAAGGAGGACGGCGGGGTCGTGGCGAGCAGCTTCTCCCACCTCCACGTGCACACCGAGTTCTCCATGCTCGACGGTGCGGCTCGGGTGAAGGACGTGATCGAGGCGGCGGCGGCCGACGGCCAGCCGGCCCTGGGCATCACCGACCACGGCAACATGTACGGCGTCCTGGACTTCTACCGGGAGTGCCGGGCGGCGGGCATCACCCCGGTCATCGGCACCGAGGCCTACATGGCGGGCGAGAGCCGCCACGAGCGGCCGGTGCGGCGGGGCCGCATCGACGACACCGGCGGCGAGGACGGCGAGGGGGACAAGCTCTACTACCACCTCACCCTGCTGGCCGAGACCACCGCCGGCTACCGGAACCTGCTCAAGCTGTCGAGCGCCGCCTACCTGGAGGGCTACTACTACAAGCCCCGCCTCGACTGGGAGCTGCTGGAGCGCCACGCCGAGGGCGTCATCGCCACCACCGGCTGCCTGGGCGGCGTCGTCCTCCAGGCCCTGCTGCGGGGCGACCACGAGGGCGCGACCAAGCTGGCCGGCCGCCTTCAGGACATCTTCGGGCGGGACAACCTGTTCGTCGAGCTCCAGGACCACGGGCTGGCCAAGCAGCACCGGACCAACCCCGGGCTGGTGGAGATCGCCCGCCACCTCGGCGCCCCCCTGCTGGCCACCAACGACAGCCACTACACCAGGCGCGAGCACGCCGTGGCCCACGACGCCCTCCTGTGCGTGCAGACGGGCGCCACCCTGGCCGACGAGAAGCGCTTCCGCTTCGAGGGCGATGAGCACTACCTGAAGTCGGCGGCCGAGATGCGCCACCTGTTCTCCGAGCTGCCCGAGGCGTGCGACAACACCCTGTGGATCGCCGAGCGGTCGCAGGTGGAGATCGAGTTCGGCAAGCCCAAGCTGCCCCGCTTCCCGCTGCCACCGGGGTTCGCCGACGACGACGCCTACCTGCGCCACCTGGCCTGCGAGGGCGCCCACCAGCGCTACGGCGCCCAGCTGCCGCCGGCCGTGGCGGAGCGCCTCGACCACGAGCTGCGGGTGATCTCGGAGATGGGGTTCTCCGCCTACTTCCTGGTGGTGTGGGACCTCATCCGCCACGCCCGGGAGCGGGGCATCCGGGTCGGCCCGGGGCGGGGGTCGGCGGCCGGGTGCTGCGTCGCCTACTGCCTGCGCATCGTCGACCTCGACCCCATCCGCTACGACCTGCTGTTCGAGCGCTTCCTCAACCCGGGGCGCAAGCAGATGCCCGACATCGACATGGACTTCGACGAGCGCTACCGCGGCGAGATGATCCGCTACGCGGCCGAGCGCTACGGGCCCGACCACGTGGCCAACGTGGTCACCTTCTCCACCATCAAGGCCCGGGCCGCGGTGCGCGACGCGGCCCGGGTCCTCGGCTACCCGTACGCGGTGGGCGACAAGGTGGCCAAGGCCATGCCGCCGCTCATCATGGGCCGGGACACCCCGCTGGCCGCCTGCCTCGATCGGGTCCCCGGCCACGCCGACGGCTACAAGATGGCCGCCGACCTGCGCACCATGTTCGAGACCGACCCCGACGCCCGCAAGGTCATCGAGGTGGCCCGGGGCCTGGAGGGCCTGCGCCGCCAGGACGGCATCCACGCCGCCGCCGTGGTCATCACCGACGAGCCCCTCACCGAGTACCTGCCCGTCCAGCGCAAGCCGGAGCCGGGCGGCGACCCGTCGGACGCACCCATCGTCACCCAGTACGAGATGCACGGGGTCGAGTCGCTGGGCCTGCTGAAGATGGACTTCCTCGGCCTGCGCAACCTCAGCGTGATCGAGCGGGCCCTCGACATCGTGGAGAGGACCACCGGCGCCCGCCCCGACATCGACGCCGTGCCCCTCGACGACGAGGCGACCCTGGAGATGCTGCGCCAGGGCCGGTCCATCGGCGTGTTCCAGCTGGAGGGCGGGCCCATGCGCGCCCTGATGCGATCGCTGGCGCCCACCAGCTTCGACGACGTGGCCGCCCTCGTCGCCCTGTACCGGCCGGGGCCGATGGCAGCCAACATGCACAACGACTACGCCGACCGCAAGAACGGCCGCAAGCCGGTGGCGTGCCTGCACCCGGACCTGGAGGAGATGCTGGCCGACACCCAGGGCCTGATGATCTACCAGGAGCAGGTCATGCGGGTGGCCCAGCGCTTCGCCGGCTACTCGCTGGAGGAGGCCGACAACCTCCGCAAGGCGTGCGGGAAGAAGATCCGCGCCCTCATCGCCAAGGAGCGGGAGAAGTTCGTCGCCGGCTGCGAGCGCAGGGGCTACGGCGCCGAGCTGGGGACCAGGCTGTTCGACGTCATCGAGCCCTTCGCCGACTACGCGTTCAACAAGAGCCACTCCTACGGCT
The DNA here is from genome assembly GCA_050744905.1 of Acidimicrobiales bacterium. Classification (GTDB taxonomy): domain Bacteria; phylum Actinomycetota; class Acidimicrobiia; order Acidimicrobiales; genus DATLFN01. The sequence continues at coordinate 4,811 of JBOGHR010000193.1, read as the reverse complement.
ACGGCCTGGTCGCCTACCAGACGGCGTGGCTCAAGGCCAACCACCCGGTGGAGTACCTGGCCGCCCTGCTCACCTCGGTCAAGGACGACAAGGACAAGACGGCGGTCTACCTGGCCGAGTGCCGGGCCATGGGGATCGAGGTCCTCGTGCCCGACGTCGACCTGTCCGAGTCGCACTTCACCGCCCGGGGCGGGGCCATCCCGTTCGGGCTCTCGGCCATCCGCAACGTGGGCGAGGGCCTGGTGGAGCGCATCGTGGCCGAGCGGGAGTCGGGGGGCCCGTTCGCCGACTTCTACGACTTCTGCGAGCGGGTCGACCCCATGGTGCTCAACAAGCGCACCGTCGAGTCGCTGGTCAAGGCGGGTGCGTTCGACTCGCTCGGCCACCCCCGCAAGGGCCTGTGCCTGGTGTTCGAGCAGGTGATCGACCGCATGCTGGCCCGCCGCCGCGAACGGGAGCTGGGCGTGATGAGCCTGTTCTCGTTCGACGGGGAGGAGGTCGGCGGCGGGGCGGGCGGCGGCGGGTTCGACGACGCCCGCGTCCCGGTGCCCGACCTCGAGTTCGACAAGGCCCAGAAGCTGGCTTTCGAGAAGGAGATGCTCGGTCTCTACATCAGCGACCATCCCCTGCTGGGGGTGGAGGCCAGCCTGCGCCGCCTCACCGACGGCACCATCGCCGAGCTGCGCGAGCTGCGCGACGGCGAGGTCCGCTGCGTCGGCGGCGTGGTCACCGGGCTGTCGCGCAAGTACACCAAGAAGGGCGACCTCATGGCCACCTTCTTCCTGGAGGACCTCCAGTCGGCCATCGAGTGCTGGGTCTTCCCCCGGGTCATGCACGAGTACGGCCCGCTGCTGGTCGACGACGCCGTGGTGTGCGTGAAGGCCCGCCTGGACACCCGCGACGACCAGCCCAAGCTCACCTGCCTGGAGGTCCGCCGGCCCGAGCTGGCCGTCGACGGCGGCACCGAGGTCCACATCGACGTGCCCCTGGGCTCGCTCACCGAGACCCGGGTGACCCGGCTCAAGCAGCTGCTGGCCGACCACCCCGGGCCGTCGCCGGTCTTCCTGCACGTGGGCCGCAAGGTGCTGCGCCTGGCCGACGACCACGGCGTCGACGCCGGCAACGGGTTCATGGGCGAGATCCGGGTGCTGCTCGGGCCCAACGCCGTGGTCGCCGGGCCGGGGGCCCCGGGTTCGGCCCACCCCCGGGGGACGAACTAGGCTGGGCCCGCAACACCGAGCCTCCCGGGAGAGTTCGCACCGATGGCGATCCAGGTCGAGACGAAGGACTGTACGGCGCTCACCGACGCCGAGATGGGTGAGATGGCCGACATCTGCGCCGAGGGACCGGCCAGCTACGACGTCGGGCTGCTCTCCAAGCAGCGCGAGGAGTGGGTGCTGATCACCCAGGCCCGGGACAACGGGAAGCTGTGCGGGTTCTCGTTCTGCACCCTCGAGCGCATCGGCGGCACGCCCTGCCTGCTCATCGGCCTGGCGTCGATCAAGCGCTCGGCCCGGCGCGACACGGTGCTGCGGGCGCTGATGGCCGACCAGTACCGCCGGGCCCTGCTCGCCTTCCCCGACGAGGACGTGCTGGTCGGGACCAAGATGATCGACCCGGCGGCCTTCCAGGCGTTCAAGGGGCTGGACGACATCGTGCCCCGGCCGGGGCACCGGGCGTCGGGCGAGGAGCGGGCGTGGGGGCGCCGGCTGGCCAAGCGCTTCGGCGCCGAGGGCCGCATCGACGACCGCACCTTCGTCGTCACCGGTGACGGCAACATCTGCGGCAGCCTCGACCACGAGGCCCTCAAGGACGACTCGGTCGACCCCGAGGTCGCCGCCTTCCTCGCCCCCCTCGACCGCGGCCGGGGCGACCACCTCATCGCCTTCGGCTGGGCCATGGCCGAGGACCTCGCCGGCGGCACCATCGGCCGCTGAACCGCCCACCCGCCCACCGGACCCTGGTGTCGAGAACGACACGGGAACCGTGTCGTTCTGGACACGGGATCGGGACCCGCGGCGCGAGGGTCAGAGGAGGGCGGCGACGACCTTGTAGCAGTGGCCGGCGCGGGGCGGCGACAGGGTCACGACCATTCGGCGGGGCCGGTGGGGCGCGGCGTCGAGGGCCGGGGGGAGCACGGGCAGGGCGTGGGCCACGTTGCGCCACCGGAAGCGGGCCTGGCCCCGGGCGACGCGGACGCCGCCCGGCGGGTGCACCACCGCCAGCGACGGCGCCGTGCCGGTGAGGGTCCAGTAGGGGACCGCCGGCCCCGGGGAGCCGAGCAGGTGCTCGCGGTCGGGGTGGAGGACCGGGCGCAGCCAGCGCTCGGCCCGCCGCCCGGTCGAGCGCCCCACCGCCTCGGGCGGCAGGGCGAGGGCGACGTCCTCGGGCCGCACCGGGTCGGCGCCGTGCTGGTCGACAGCCACCGTGCCGCGGGCCAGGGTGAGCGGCGCCAGGGGCGGGCAGGGCGCCTCCCAGCGGGCGCGGGCCAGCGCCCCGGTGCCGAGGTGGATGGCGGCGCACCACCGCCGGCCGCCGCCGAGGACGAGGAGGTCGACGTCGGCCCCGGTGAGGGAGGTCTGGCCCGCGAGGGTGACGGCCACGGCGCCCATGCTGGCAACGGCGGTGGCCGCAGTGGTGGATGGTGCCGCGGTCAGCCGAGCTGGGCGACCAGCTCGTCCACCGTGGAGGCCGGCAGCCGGCAGGCGAAGTCCCGGCAGACGTAGGCGCGACCCGCCGCCCGTGCCTCCCACAGCGGCGACGGGTACGGCTCGCCCCACGCCAGCACCGCGCCGGGGAGGTAGCGGGACTGCACGGCGCGCACCAGGTCGGGCCGGTCGCCGGCCACCACCACCTGGGCGAGCCCGTCGACGTGCACGGCGGCCGCCGCCACCAGGTGGGTGAAGGCGCCGGGGTGCTCGCCCATCAGGCCGGCCATGGCGTCGATGACCGCGACGGCCGGCTCGGCGTAGGCCCGCTCGCCGGTCAGCGCCGACAGCCGCAGCAGGGCGTTGGCGGCCACGGCGTTGGCCGACGGCGTGGCCCCGTCGAACAGGTCCTTCTGGCGCACGATGAGCTGCTCGCCGTCGGACCCGACGGTGAAGAACCCGGGCCCGCCGGGGTCGGCGAACAGGCCCAGCAGCCCGTCGGCGGCATCCCGGGCGGCATCGATCCAGCGCGCCTCGCCGGTGGCCTCGCCCAGGCGGGTGAAGGCGTCGACCAGCCAGGCGTGGTCGACGGCGTAGGCCAGGTGGCGGGCGCCGCCGTCGCGCTGCCAGGAGCGCAGCCAGCGACCGTCGGCCCGGCGCAGCGAGGCCAGGAGGAACTCGGCCGTCTCCACCGCCGAGGCCACCCACTCGGGGCGACCGAGGGCGGCGCCCGCCTCGGCCAGGGCGGACGCGAACATGGCGTTCCACTCGGTGAGCACCTTGTCGTCGAGGCCGGGGCGGACCCGCTTCTCCCGGACCTCGAACAGCCGCCGCCGCGCCTGCTCCACCAGGGGCGGCCGCACCAGGTCGCCCCGGACGGGCCGGTGCAGGATGTTGGCCCCCTCGAAGTTGCCGGCCGGGGTGGCGCCGTACCACGCCACCGCCTCCGGGCCCCCGACGTCGGCCAGCTCGTCGTGGCGCCAGACGTAGAAGCGGCCCTCCTCGCCCTCCGAGTCGGCGTCCTCGGCGGAGTACAGCCCCCCCTCGGGCGCCCGCAGGTCGCGCAGCACGTAGCCCACCGTCTCCTCGACGACCTGGCGGTAGTGGGCCGCCCCCGTCGCCTGCCAGGCGTGGGCGTAGGCCCGCACCAGCCCGGCCTGGTCGTAGAGCATCTTCTCGAAGTGGGGGACCATCCAGAAGTTGTCGACCGAGTAGCGGGCGAAGCCTCCGCCCAGGTGGTCGTAGATGCCGCCCGAGGCCATGGCGTCGAGGGTGGTCGTCGCCATGGCCAGGGTGCCGGGATCGTGGCCGTCCCCCCGGGCCCATGCCCGCAGGACCAGCTCCACGTTGGTCGGCGTCGGGAACTTGGGGGCCCGACCGAACCCTCCCCACTCGGCGTCGAACGACGACCGCAGCACGCCCAGGGCGGCGTCGAGCAGCCCGGGGCCGACGGCGCCGCCCCCGCCCGCCGCCAGCGCCGTCGACCGGGCGCCGATGGACTGGGAGAGGTGGTCGGCCTGGCCCACCACGTGGTCGCGCCGGTCCTGCCAGGCCTCGGCCACCGCCCGCATGACGTCGACGAAGCCCGGCCGGCCGCCCCAGGCCGTCCTGGGGAAGTAGGTGCCGCCGAAGAAGGGCCGCCCGTCGGGGGTGAGGAACACCGTCATGGGCCAGCCGCCCTGGCCCGTCATCGCCTGCACCGCCTCCATGTAGACGGCGTCGACGTCGGGCCGCTCCTCGCGGTCGACCTTCACGCACACGAACAGCTCGTTCATGACGGCGGCCACGGCCGGGTCCTCGAAGGACTCGTGGGCCATCACGTGGCACCAGTGGCAGGCCGAGTAGCCGACGGAGAGCAGCACCGGCTTGCCCTCGGCCCGGGCCCGGGCGAACGCCTCCTCGCCCCACGGGTGCCACTCGACCGGGTTGTCCCGGTGCTGGCGCAGGTAGGGGCTCGTCTCGTCGGCCAACCGGTTCACCCGCCCAGCCTAGGAGGGTGGCGCCGGCCCCCCGGACGGCGGGCGGAGCCCGGCCACCGCCCGCAGGAAGGCGCCGGCGGTGGCCGCGGTGGCGACGCCGTGCTCGCGCTCGGCCCGGTCCAGGTGCCACCGCGCCTCGGCGGCGTCCTTGCCCGCCGTCACCGCCAGGCGGTCCACCTCGACC
>JBOGHR010000192.1:0-2538 GCA_050744905.1 Acidimicrobiales bacterium | reverse complement strand
CCGCCGGCCGCCTGAGCGTCCGGCGGTGACCGCGGGCGGGCGTCGGGACGCCGGGGCCGGGCGGGTTAGGTTCGCGGCGCCGTGACCGCCGCCCCGCCCCACTCCGCCGATCCCAACCTGGGCGAGGTGGTCGTCTCCGAGGAGGCCCTCCAGGCCCGGATCCGGGAGCTGGGCGACCAGCTGACCGCCGACTACCGGGGCCGGGCGCCGCTGCTGGTCGGCGTCCTCAAGGGTGCCTTCGTGTTCATGAGCGACCTGGCCCGGGCCATCGACCTGCCCGTGGAGTTCGACTTCATGGCCGTGGCGTCGTACGGCAGCGCCACCAAGACGAGCGGGATCGTGCGCATCGTCAAGGACCTCGACCTGGACCTCACCGGCCGCCACGTGCTCCTGGTGGAGGACATCGTCGACAGCGGCCTGACCCTGTCCTACCTGCGCCGCAACCTGGAGGCCCGCCAGCCGGCCAGCATCGAGGTGTGCGCCCTGCTGGTGAAGGCGGGGCTCCAGCGCTCGGACCCCCAGCTGCGCTACGTCGGGTTCACCATCCCCCCCGCCTTCGTGGTCGGCTACGGCCTCGACGTCGCCGAGCGCTACCGCAACCTCCCGTACGTGTGCGCGTACCGGGGGAGCGCGACGGCCACGGGTAGCCTGACATGACCGTGAAGAAGACGCTGCGCCATCCCGTGCTGTGGGTCGTACTCGCCGTGGCGCTGCTGGTGGCGGCGTCCAGCCTCCTCGGCCGGGGCGACGACCGCGAGAAGCTCCAGCTCAGCCGCCTCCAGGCGCTGGTCGCCGACGGCGACGTGGAGTCGGCCGAGATCGTGGGCGACGGCAAGGTGCGGGGCGAGCTGAAGGACGGGACGAGGTACGAGGCCAAGTTCCCGGCCGAGTACGGCGACGAGCTGACCTCGCTGCTCCTGGCCGCCGGGGTGGACGTCGACTCCAAGGACGCCGGCCAGAACATCTGGTTCACCCTCCTCATCAACTTCCTGCCCATCATCCTGCTGTTCGGCGGCTTCTTGTTCATCATCAACTCCATGCAGGGCGGCGGCAGCAAGGTCATGCAGTTCGGCCGGGCCAAGCCCAAGGTGATGAGCAAGGACGAGCCGCGGGTCACCTTCGCCGACGTGGCCGGGGCCGACGAGGCGGTGGCCGAGCTGGTGGAGATCAAGGAGTTCCTGGAGTCGCCCACCAAGTTCCACGCCATCGGCGCCAAGATCCCCAAGGGCGTCCTGCTCTTCGGCCCCCCCGGCACCGGCAAGACGCTTCTGGCCCGGGCGGTGGCCGGTGAGGCGGGGGTGCCGTTCTTCTCCATCTCCGGTTCGGACTTCGTGGAGATGTTCGTGGGCGTGGGCGCCAGCCGGGTGCGCGACCTGTTCAACCAGGCCAAGTCCAACCCGCCGGCTATCATCTTCATGGACGAGATCGACGCCGTGGGCCGCCACCGGGGCGCCGGCATGGGGGGCGGCCACGACGAGCGCGAGCAGACGCTCAACCAGCTCCTCGTCGAGATGGACGGCTTCGACACCAAGGCGGGCGTCATCCTCATCGCCGCCACCAACCGCCCCGACATCCTCGACCCCGCGCTCCTGCGCCCGGGCCGCTTCGACCGCCAGATCGTGGTCGACCGCCCTGACCTCCAGGGGCGCCGCAGGATCCTCGAGGTCCACGCCCGGGGCAAGCCCCTGGACGACAACATCGACCTGGAGATCCTGGCCCGCCGCACGCCCGGGTTCACCGGCGCCGACCTGGCCAACCTCATGAACGAGGCCGCCCTCCTGGCCGCCCGCCACGGCCACAAGAGGATCGCCATGAAGGAGCTGGAGGACGCCATCGACCGGGTCATCGGCGGGCCCGAGCGCAGGACCCGGGTCATGAGCGAGAAGGAGAAGCTCGTCATCGCCTACCACGAGGGCGGCCACGCCCTCGTCGGCCACGTGCTGCCCCACGCCGACCCGGTGCACAAGGTGTCCATCGTCGCCCGGGGCCGGGCGCTGGGCTGGACGATGTCGCTGCCCACCGAGGACAAGTACCTGGTGAGCCGCTCGGAGCTGGTGGACCAGCTCGCCGTCCTCATGGGCGGGCGCACGGCCGAGGAGCTCATCTTCGAGGAGGTCACCACCGGGGCGGCCAACGACATCGAGAAGGCGTCGGAGATCGCCCGGGCCATGGTCACCCAGTACGGCATGAGCGACGACCTCGGCCCCCTCCAGCTGGGGGAGAAGAACGGCGAGGTGTTCCTCGGGCGCGACCTCGGCCACCAGGCCAACTACTCCGACGAGATGGCGGCCCGCATCGACGCCGAGGTCCGCAAGCTGATCGACGGCGCCCACGACGAGGCGGTCGCCATCCTCCGGGCCCACCGGGCGACGCTCGACCGGCTGGCCTCGGCCCTCATCGACCAGGAGACGCTGGACACGCCGGAGCTGATGACGATCCTGGGGGAGTTGCCGCCGTGGTCGGCCAGGGCCAGGGCGGCGACCCCCGAGCCGGCGCCAGCCGCTCCGGTGGCGGCCGCCGCCGCGGTCGAGCCGCCGC
>JBOGHR010000191.1:0-5626 GCA_050744905.1 Acidimicrobiales bacterium | reverse complement strand
GGGCCAGCTCGACGAGCGTGGCGTAGAGGCGGGCGGGGGCGCCGTCGGGCAGCGACCCGCACCCCACCAGCCACGCGGCGCCCCGCAGGCTGACGATGGCGGCGTCGACGACGGCCTCCAGCTCGGCGGCGGCCAGCGCCGCCCCCGGGGCGTTGACCTTGGTGACCGTGCCCTCGGGCTCGCTGAGGGTGACGTTGGTGCGGGTGGCGGCGGCGATGGGCACCGCCCGGTGGGGGATCCTGCCGTCGGCCAGCAGGCGGGAGAGCACGTCGCCGTCCCCGCCGCCCAGGGGCAGGACGGCCAGGCTGGCGTGGCCGTTGGCGACCAGGGCCCGGGTGACGTTGACGCCCTTGCCGCCGGCGTCGACGCGGGTCGCCGTCGCCCGCAGGACGGCGCCCCGCTCGACGCGGGCCACCTCCAGGGTGCGGTCCACCGACGGGTTGGGGGTGACGGTGACGATCACCGGCCGACCACCACGTCGGCGCCGGCCAGGCGGACGGGCAGGAGGTCGCCGTCGTCGACGGCGCCGTCGGTGACGACCACGTCGAGGTCGGCGAGGGCGGCGAAGCGCACGAAGTGCTCCTGGCCGAACTTGGTGGAGTCGGCGAGGAGGACCACCCGGTCGGCGGCGCCGACCATGGCCCGCTTCACGGCCGCCTCGGCCGTGTCCGGCGTGGAGCAGCCCCGCTCGGAGACGCCGTTGGTGGCCACGAAGGCGACGTCCACGCGGAGGTTGCGCAGGGTCTCCAGGGCGATCTCGTCGACGTTGGCCAGCGTACGTGCCCGCAGCCGGCCGCCGATCACGATCACCGTCACGGTGGGGATGGGGGCCAGCGCCAGGGCGTGGGGCACGGCGTTGGTGACCACCGTGAGGCGGCGGTCGGTGGGCCACACCTCCAGCAGGGCCCCGGTGGTGGTGCCGGCGTCGACCAGGACGGTGCCCCCGTCGCCGGGGAACTGGGCGACGGCGGCCCTGGCGATGGCGGCCTTGGCGGCGCCCATGTGCGCCGACCGCTCCGCCACCGCCGGCTCCACCCGGAGCCGTTCCAGGGCGACGGCGCCGCCGTGGACCCGGCGCAGCTCCCCCCGCTCCTCCAGCTCGATCAGGTCCCGCCGCACCGTCTCCGGCGTCACGCCGTGGGCGACGGCCAGCCGGCGGACGGACACCCGGCCCCGGCGGCGGAGCTCCTCGGCGATCCGGTCCCGGCGCTCCTCGGCGTCCATGAGGACAGTATGTTGGAGTGGACGGCGGAAGTCAACAGGTTTCCAACGAAGATCCCACGAGATCGCCCGGGAGTCCCCCGCCCCCGGAGGGTCAGGCGACGAAGTACTTGGCCTGGGGGTGGTGGAGCACGACGGCCGACGTCGTCTGCTCGGGGTGGTACTGGAAGCCGGTCTCCTCGCTGACCTCGACGCCGATGCGGCGGGCGTCGAGCAGCTCGGCCACGGTGATGTTGTCGGCCAGGTCCGGGCAGGCCGGGTACCCCCAGGAGTAGCGCCCGCCCCGGTACTGCTGGCGGAACAGGCCGGTGAGGGTGGGCCCGTCCTCGTCGGCGAAGCCCCACTCCTCGCGGATGCGCCGGTGCCACAGCTCGGCCAGCGCCTCGGCCATCTCCACGCCCACGCCGTGCAGCAGCAGGTAGTCCTGGTACTTGTCCTCGGCGAACAGGCGGGCGGTGGCCTCCGACACCGCCGGCCCCATCGACGCGATGGAGAACGCCGCGTAGTCCGGCCCGGAGCCCACGGGGCGCACGAAGTCGGCGATGCACAGCCACGGCTCCTTGCGCTGGCGGGGGAAGGCGAACCGGGCCTGCTCGGAGGTGCGGGTGTCGTCGGTCCAGACCACCACGTCGTCGCCGTCGGCGTTGGCGGCGTAGAAGCCGTACACGACCTGGGGGACCAGCAGGCCCCCGGCCTTGGCCCGGGCCAGCTGCTCGCGCAGCACGGGGCGGATGCGCTCCTTGAACGCCTCGTCGCTCTCGCCGCCCTTCTCGGGCCGGAACTGCCACTGGTTGCGGAACAGCGCCGTCTCGTTGAGCCACGCCGCGATCTCGTCGACGGCGATGCCCTTGACCACGCGCGAGCCCAGGAACGGCGGCTTGAACACCTCGTTGTCGGTGGCCACCTGCGGCGACCGGGCGGGCACGGGCGCGACGGAGCCGCCGGCGTCCTTCCGCGGCCGGGGCCGCCCGCTCGGCTCGCGGCCGAAGCTCGGGTCGTCCACCCCGGAGCGCTTCAGCTCCATGAGCCGGTCCATGGTGCGCAGGCCCTCGAAGGCGTCCTTGCCGTAGAAGACCCGCCCGGCGTACACCTGGCGCAGGTCGGCCTCCACGTAGCGCCGGGTGAGGGCGGCGCCGCCCAGGACGACGGGGATGTGCGCCAGCCCCCGGTCGTTGAGCTCCAGCAGGTTCTCGCGCATGATCAGCGTGCTCTTCACCAGCAGCCCGCTCATCCCGATGGCGTCGGCGTCGACCTCCAGGGCCTTCTCGATCATCTCGGTGACCGCGACCTTGATGCCGAGGTTGTGCACCTCGTAGCCGTTGTTGGAGAAGATGATGTCCACCAGGTTCTTGCCGATGTCGTGGACGTCGCCCTTCACCGTGGCCAGCACGATCCTGCCCTTGCCGCCCTGGTCGGAGCGCTCCATGTGCGGCTCCAGGTGGGCGACGGCGGCCTTCATCGTCTCCGCCGACTGGAGCACGAACGGCAGCTGCATCTGCCCGGAGCCGAACAGGTCGCCCACCACCTTCATGCCCGCCAGCAGGGTGTCGTTGACGATGTCGAGGGCGGGCGTGGCCCGTAGCGCCTCGTCCAGGTCGGCCTCCAGGCCGTCCTTGTCGCCGTCGATGATGCGCTGCGACAGCCGGCGCTCCACCGGCCAGCCCGACCGGTCCTCCTTCACCAGGGCGGCGGACGTGACGCCCTCGAACAGCCCGAGCAGCTCCTGGAGCGGGTCGTAGCCGGGCCGGCGGCGGTCGTAGACCAGGTCGAGGCACACCTGGCGGGCCCGCTCGTCGATCTTGCCCAGCGGCATGATGCGGGCGGCGTGGACGATGGCGGCGTCCAGCCCGGCCTGCTGGCACTCGTGGAGGAACACCGAGTTGAGGACGTGGCGGGCGGCCGGGGTGAGGCCGAACGACACGTTGGACAGCCCCAGGATGGTGCGCACGCCGGGCAGCTCGGCCTTGATGCGCCGGATGCCCTCGATCGTCTCCACGCCGTCCCGGCGGCTCTCCTCCATGCCGGTGGAGAGGGGCAGGGCCAGGGCGTCGAAGAACAGGTCGACCGGCTCCAGGCCGTAGCGGCCCACGGCCAGGTCGTGGATGGCGCGGGCGGCGCGGAGCTTCCAGTCGGCGGTCCGGGCCTGGCCCTCCTCGTCGATGCAGGTGCACACCACCGCGGCCCCGTACTCGCCGGCGAGGGTGAGGAACCGGTCGAGGCGGGTGCCCGGCGCGTCGCCGTCCTCCAGGTTCACCGAGTTGAGGATGGGCTTGCCGCCGATCCACCGCAGGCCCGTCTCGATGACCTCGGGCTCGGTCGAGTCGAGCATCAGGGGCAGGGTCACCTGGGTGGCGAAGCGGGAGGCGATCTCCTCCATGTCGGCCACGCCGTCCTCGCCCGTGTAGTCCACGCACACGTCGAGCACGTGGGCGCCCTCGCGCACCTGCTCCTTGGCCATGGCGACGCAGGTCTCCCAGTCGTCGGCCAGCATGGCCTCCCGGAACTTCCTGGAGCCGTTGGCGTTGGTGCGCTCGCCCACCACCAGGAACGACGGCGACTGGTCGTAGGGCACGTGGCTGTAGAGCGACGCGCAGCCGGGGTCGGGCCGGGCGTCGCGCCGGGCCGGGGTGAGCTGCCGGCAGCGCTCGACGACCGCCCGCAGGTGCTCGGGCGTGGTGCCGCAGCAGCCGCCGATCACGGTGACGCCCAGCTCGGTGACGAAGCGGGCGTGGTGCTCGGCCAGCTGGTCGGGCGTGAGGTCGTAGTGCATCCGCCCGTCGACCACCGACGGCAGGCCGGCGTTGGGGATGCACGACACCGGCATGCGCCCGTACTGCGTGAGGTGGCGCAGGTGCTCGCTCATCTCCTGGGGCCCGGTGGCGCAGTTGAGCCCGATGACGTCGGGGTGCAGGGCGTCGAGGGTGGTGAGGGCGGCCCCGATCTCGGTGCCCGGCAGCATCCGCCCGGTCAGCTCCATGGTCACCTGCACCTGGAGGGCGACCGGGCGGCCGGCGGCGGCCATGGCCCGGCGGCAGGCGATCATGGCGATCTTGGCCTGGAGGAGGTCGAACACCGTCTCGACGATCAGGAGGTCGACGCCCCCCTCCAGCAGGGCGGCGGCCTGCACCTCATAGGCGTCGCGCAGGTCCACGAAGCGGATCTGGCCCAGCGACGGGAACTTGGTGCCGGGGCCGATGGAGCCCGCCACCCAGCCGCCGTAGCCGTCGGCCACCTCCCGGGCGATGCGGGCCGCCTTCAGGTTCAGCTCGTGCGCCCGGTCGGCGATGCCGTACTCGGCCAGCACCGGGGCGAAGGCGCCGAACGTGTCGGTCTCCACCACGTCCACGCCGACCTCGAAGAACGACCGGTGGAGGTCGGCCACCACCTGGGGCCGGGTGGCCACCAGGGCCTCGTTGCACCCCTCCAGGGCCGGCCCCCCGAAGTCGTCGGCGGTCAGCTCGCGCAGCTGGAGGTTGGTGCCGGTGGCGCCGTCGAAGACGACCACCCGCTCACGCGCCGCATCCAGGTAGCTCGCTGCCCCCACGCCCGCCAGGGTACCGGCGTAGCCTCCGGCGGCGATGAGGATCTACACCCGCAGGGGCGACGACGGCACCACCGGGCGCTACCTGGGCGGTCGGCTGCGCAAGGACGACCCGGCCGTGGCCGCCTACGGGACGGTGGACGAGGCCCAGGCGTTCCTGGGGCTGGCCCGGGCCGAGGCCGAGGCCGGCTCCGAGCTGGACGAGCTGCTCGTGGGCCTCGAGCGCGACCTGTGGGTCCTCATGGCCGACCTGGCCACCGCTCCCGCCCACCGCTCCAGGCTCGAGCCCGGCCGCAGCCTGGTGACGGCCGAGATGGTCGACGCCCTGGAGTCCCGTATCGACGACCTGACCGAGAGGACCACCATGCCCCAGGAGTTCGTGGTGCCGGGGGAGAACCGCCCGGCCGCCCTGCTCGACGTCGCCCGCACCGTCGTGCGCCGGGCCGAGCGGTCGGCCCTGGCCGTGGCGCCCGACGGCTCCCACGTCGTCGCCTACCTCAACCGGCTCTCCGACCTGCTGTGGACCATGGCCCGCTGGCAGGGGTCCGGGTTCCTCCCGGCCCGGGGCGGCGACGCCGGGAGCGCCTCGTGAGCCCCGTCCGCTTCGCCGCCGCCACCCGGGCGCCCGACGGGGCCCAGGTGCTGGCCGTGCCGGTGGTGAAGGGCGCCGCCCCGCCCGGCCCCGTCCTGGGGTTCGAAGGCGAGAAGGGCCAGACCCGGCTGGCCGTCGACGGCGGGCGGGCGGTGCTGGCCGTCGGCCTCGGCGATCCCGCCGAGCTCGACGCCGGCGCCTTCCGCACGGCCGGCGCCTCCATCGTGCGCGGGGCCGGCAAGGCGGCCCGGGTGGCGACCACGCTGCTCGAC
>JBOGHR010000190.1:0-2042 GCA_050744905.1 Acidimicrobiales bacterium | reverse complement strand
CTACGTGGCTCGGGAGATCTACAAGACGCTGGTCTGTGCCGCCAGGCCGGCCGGCACCGGCCTCGCCCGAGCAGCCTGACCCCACCGACAGGCTTGTGGGCAACCGCGACCCAACAGCCCGAAATCTTCGCCGATCTCTTGACATAGGAGCTTCGAACGAATGAGGTCGAAGATCTAGCCACCCGGCGGTCCGGGGATGACGACATCCGTCGCCGTGCGGGGCGGAGCGGCGAAGAGGCGCCTCGGCAGCAGGCCGGCGAGCGCTGGCGCGCGGGCGGCGAGCAGGGGGCCGAGCACGGCGAGGACGAGGACGTAGAGGGCGACGAAGGGCCCGATGCGGGCGTCTAGGCCGGCGCTGCCCGCCAAGGTGGCGAGGATGAGCGAGAACTCGCCCCGTCCCAGGATCGTGAACCCGATGTTGGCCGCCGCCGTGCGGCCGTAGCCCTGCAGGCGAGCGGCGACGACGCCGGCGGCCAGGTTCAACACGATGGACAGCCCGACCGCGATGGCCACCGGCCCGGCGACCTCCCATGCGTCGCCGGGGTCGATGGTGAGACCGAAGGCGAAGAAGAAGGCCGCCGCGAACGCGTCGCGAAGCGGGAGCACGAGCCGCTCGATGCGGTGGGCGACGGGGCTCTCGGCCAGGATGAGCCCGGCCATGAACGCTCCGATGGCATCGGAGACGCCGAGCTCCTCGGCCACGCCGGCGACGAGGACGGCGACCCCGACGAAGCAGACGGTGACCAGCTCGTCGTCGGGGCTGTCGACGAGGCGGCCGACCACTGCCGCCCCCCAGCGGGCGACGGCGCCGAGGGAGGCGAGGAACGCGAAGGCGACGCCGACCTGGAGTGCGGCGTCGGCCGCGCCCTGGGCCTCGCCCAGCACCGGCTGGAGCAGCGCCAGGTAGAACGCGAGGAAGACGTCCTCGACCACGATGACGCCGAGGATCAGCCGGCTCTCCGGGTTGGCGAGGCGGCGCAGCTCGACGAGCAGCTTGGTCACGATGGCCGACGACGAGATGCCCACGGCGCCGGCGATGACCAGCGCCTCGTTGGTCCCCCAGCCGAAGGCGAGCCCGAGCACGAACCCGCCGCCGACGTTGAGCAGCAGGTAGATCGACCCGATCCCGAGCAGCCGGCGACCGCCCGACACGAGGTCGTTCAGGCTGAACTCCAGCCCGAGATGGAACAGCAGCAGGATCAGTCCCAGCGCGGCCAGCAACTCCAGGTCGTGCGGATCCTCGACGAGGGCCAGGCCGGGAGTGTTCGGGCCGAAGATGATCCCGGCGGCCATGAAGAACGGGATGGTGGGAAGCCCGATGCGCCGGCCGGCGCGGGCCAGCAGGCCGGCGGCCAGGAAGGCGCCCCCCACCGCTACGAGCGTGTCGCCCACGGGTCAGCTCCGTACGACGTGGCGAAGGAAGCCGGGCAGGTTCTCCTGGCGGCCGATGACGACGAGGCGGTCCCCGGCCCGCAGGGTCTCGGACGGCTCGGGCGAGACGAGCGTGTCGTGGTCGCGCAGGATGGCCGCGATGGTCATCCTGGTGTGGCTGCGGACCTGGAGGTCGGCGATGGTCCTGCCCGTGCCCGGAGAGCCTTCGTCCAGGGTCACCCAGTCGATGAGCAGGCCGCCGATGACCGCCTCGATCTCCTCGATGACGGCCGGCTTGAAGTAGGCGCCGCCCAGGATGGCGCCGAGCGTGCGAGCCTGGGAGTCGGTGAGCGCCACCGCGGCCTGCGGCTCGTCACCGCCGCCGAGGACGTAGATGTCCCGTCGCCCCGAGTGGTGGATCACGACGGTGACGGTGGCTCCTTCGACGGTGGCCACGTCGTAGCGCTGGCCGATGCCGGGCAACGCCACCTCGGTGACGTCGCCGGTGAGGATGCGGCGGCGGGGGTCGGACGGGGTCATCGTCGGCGTCCTCCTCGGCGTCGGTTCCTTGGCGGTCGTGGGGCGGGGCGCGCCGGGCGAGCGGGGACGAGCACGGGGGCGGCCGGCCGGGACCGGCCTGGCTCCGGCTCGCCGGCCAGGCCGTCGCCGCC
>JBOGHR010000189.1:0-5450 GCA_050744905.1 Acidimicrobiales bacterium | reverse complement strand
CCACCCGGCGGGGCGGGTCGTGACCACCCGGTTGCCCGCCGGCGCCCCATGGGCGATGGTGCGGGGATGACCACGCCCGTCGGCCCCTACTCGCCCGTCGTGCGCGCCGGGGGGTGGCTGGTCACCTCCGGCCAGATCGGCCTGCGCGACGGGGCGCTGGTCGGCGGCGGCGTGCGGGCCCAGACCGTCCAGGCCCTGGCCAACCTGCGGGCGCTGCTGGAGGGCGAGGGCGCCTCGCTGGCCGACGTCGTCAAGACCACCGTGTTCCTCACCGACATGGGCGACTTCGCGCCCATGAACGAGGAGTACGCCGCCGCCTTCGGCCACCACCGCCCCGCCCGCTCCACGGTGGGCGTCGCCGCCCTGCCCCTGGGGGCGGTGGTGGAGGTCGAGGCGTGGGCCCGCGCCGGCGAGGGCTGAGCGCCGAACCTGTGCACGGACGACTCGGATCCGAGTCGTCTTGGCGACCGGTTGCCGGGCGATCGCCCTTCAGAGGCTCCAGCGGGACTGGCCGAAGCGGTAGCCCACCGAGCGGACGGTCTGGATGAGCTGCTCGTGCTCGTTGCCCAGCTTGGCCCGCAGCCGGCGCACGTGGACGTCCACCGTACGGGCGCCGCCGTAGTACTCGTAGCCCCACACCCGGGACAGCAGCGTCTCGCGGGTGAAGACCTTCCCGGGGTGGGTGGCGAGGAACTTCAGCAGCTCGTACTCCATGTAGGTGAGGTCGAGCGGGCGCCCGGAGATGCCGGCCTGGTACGTCTCCAGGTTGAGCACCAGCGGGCCGTACTCCACCAGCTCGGGGCGAGTGCCCCGGCCGGTGCGCCAGAACAGGTGCTTGAGCCGGGCCTCCAGCTCCCAGGGCTGGAAGGGCCACAGGCAGAAGTCGTCGAAGAGGTCCTCGCGCAGCTCCAGGTCGGGGAGCTGAGCGCCGGTCACCAGCAGCAGCAGGGGCTCGAGGGGCAGGTCGCGCTTGCGCAGGGCCCGGCACAGGGCGAAGGCGTCCTCGGGATCCTCCGCCGCGCACACGACGGCGCCGGCCCAGCCGTCCTCGGGCTCCAGGCGGGTCGCCGTCTCGCCCGAGGCGACCGCCTTCCACGGGTAGCCGGCCAGGTCGAGGGCCTGGGCCAGGGTGGGCGGGACGGGGTCGGGGTGGAGGAGCAGCGGTTCCATCTACAGGAGTGGGAGGTAGCGGTCGATCTCGAACTGCGTCACCTGGGCCTTGTAGTCGGCCCACTCCGAGCGCTTGTTGCGGAGGAACCACTCGAAGACGTGCTCGCCCAGCGCCTCCGCCACCAGCTCGGAGCGCTCCATCTCGGTCAGGGCCTCGGCCAGGGAGCCGGGCAGGGAGGTGATGTTCTCGGCCAGCCGCTCCTCGGGCGTCATCTGGTACAGGTTGGCGGCGGCCTCGGGGGGCAGCTCGTAGCCCTCCTCCACGCCCCGCAGGCCGGCGGCCAGCACGACGGCGAAGGCCAGGTACGGGTTGCAGGCCGGGTCGGGGGACCGGTACTCGATGCGGGCCGACTCCTTCTTGCCCCGCTTGGCCACGGGGACGCGCACGAGCGCCGAGCGGTTGTTGCGGGCCCACGACACGTACACGGGCGCCTCGTAGCCGGCGATGAGGCGCTTGTAGGAGTTGACCCACTGGTTGGTGACGGCGGTGATCTCCCGGGCGTGGGTGAGCAGGCCGGCGATGAACTTCTTGCCGACCGGGGACAGCTGGTGCTCGTCGCCCTCGTCGTGGAAGGCGTTCGAGTCGCCCTCGAACAGCGAGAAGTGGGTGTGCATGCCCGACCCCTGCACGCCGGCCATGGGTTTGGGCATGAAGGTGGCGTGGACGCCCTGCTCCTGGGCGATCTCCTTCACCACCAGGCGCACCGTCATGACGGTGTCGGCCATGGTGAGGGCGTCGGTGTAGCGCAGGTCGATCTCGTGCTGGCTGGGCGCGTCCTCGTGCTGGCTGTACTCCACCGGGATGCCCATGTCCTCCAGGGTGAGGACGGTGCGCCGCCGCAGGTCGCCGGCCAGGTCGGCGACGGTGAGCTCGAAGTACGAGCCCTGGTCGAGGGGCTTGAGGGGCCGGTCCTCGGCGCCGCCGGCGAAGTAGAAGTACTCCACCTCGGGGGCGGCGAAGAACGAGAAGCCCCGCTCGTGGGCCCGGTTGAGCTGGCGCTTGAGGACCCAGCGGGGGTCGCCCTCGAACGGCGTGCCGTCGAGGTTGTTGACGTCGCAGAACACCCGGGCGACGGGCGAGTTGGCGTTGCGGGCGGGCAGGAGCTGGAAGGTGGTGGCGTCGGGCACGGCGAGCACGTCGCTCTCCTGCACCCGGCTGAACCCGTCGATGGCCGACCCGTCGAAGGTCATGCCCTCCTCGAGGGCGCCCTCCAGCTCGGCGGGGGTGATGTTGAACGCCTTGGGGATGCCCAGCACGTCGGTGAACCACAGCTGGATGAAGCGCACCCCGCGCTCCTCCACCGTTCGCATCACGTAGTCCTGCTGGCGCTCCATGTCGCTCCTGCCTCCGTCGTCGGATCCCCAGTCTCGCAGCCGCCGCCCGGCCCGCGGCCCGCTCGGCGCTGCGCTTCACAATCTGTTCACATCCGAACACGGGCGCGGGGCGGGCCGATGGTGGCAGGCTGTCGCCCGACCGAACCGTTGTGACCCAGGGAGGGACTCGTGGAGCAGCGCACCCCAGCCGATGTCGTCCGCCTCGCCCAGGACGAGGGGATCGAGATCGTGGACTTCAGGTTCTGCGACCTTCCCGGCTTGATGCAGCACTTCTCGGTTCCGGTGGGCGAGCTCACCGAGGAGGCCTTCGAGGAGGGCTACGGGTTCGACGGCTCGTCGATCCGGGGGTTCCAGGAGATCCAGGAGTCGGACATGATCCTCCTCCCCGACCCCAACACGGCGGTGGTCGACCCGTTCCGCCAGCACCCGACGCTCAACGTCAACTGCTTCGTGCAGGACCCGGTGACGGGCGAGAGCTACAGCCGCGACCCCCGCTACGTCGCCAAGAAGGCGGAGGACTACCTGACCAGCACGGGCATCGCCGACACGGCGTACTTCGGGCCGGAGGCGGAGTTCTTCATCTTCAACGACGTGCGGTTCATGCAGGACCAGCGCTCGGCCTTCTACCAGATCGACTCGGTGGAGGGCATCTGGAACTCGGCCAAGGACGAGCAGCCCAACCTGGGCTTCAAGCCGCGCTACAAGGAGGGCTACTTCCCGGTCCCGCCCATGGACCACTTCCAGGACCTGCGGTCGGAGATGGTCCTAACCATGCAGAAGCTGGGCATCCCCATCGAGGTGCAGCACCACGAGGTGGGCACCGCCGGCCAGGCCGAGATCGACATGCGGTTCGACACCCTGCTCACCATGGCCGACCGCCTCATGCTCTACAAGTACGTGGTCAAGAGCGTGGCCCGGGCCAACGGGCTGTCGGCCACGTTCATGCCCAAGCCGCTCTTCCAGGACAACGGCTCGGGCATGCACACCCACCAGTCCCTGTGGCGGGGCGGCGAGCCGCTGTTCTACGCCGAGACGGGCTACGCCGGGCTGTCCGACGTCGGCCGCTGGTACATCGGCGGCCTGCTCGCCCACGCCCCGGCCATCCTCGCCTTCGCCGCGCCCACCACCAACTCCTACAAGCGGCTGGTCCCCGGCTACGAGGCGCCGGTGAACCTGGTGTACAGCCAGCGCAACCGCTCGGCCGCCTGCCGCATCCCGCTGTACTCCAAGAGCCCCAAGGCCAAGCGGGTCGAGTTCCGCTGCCCCGACCCCAGCTGCAACCCCTACCTGGCGTTCTCGGCCATGCTCATGGCCGGTCTCGACGGCGTGCAGAACCGCATCGAGCCCCCCGACCCGGTGGACAAGGACCTGTACGACCTGCCCCCCGAGGAGCTGGCCAAGGTGCCGCAGGTGCCCGGGTCGCTGGAGGAGGCGCTGTCCGCCCTGGAGGCCGACCAGGAGTTCCTGAAGGCCGGCGGCGTGTTCACCGACGACCTGGTCGAGACGTGGCTCGGTTACAAGCGCCTCAAGGAGATCGACGAGGTCCGCCTGCGGCCCCATCCCTGGGAGTTCATGCTCTACTACGACATCTGATCGGATGGCCCGCTGACCTGCGGAAACGTGGGTCAGCGGGCCGCTCGTTCCGTCTGTGTTCCGTGGGAAGGGCGGCCCACGACGGTCACCACGCAGTCGGGCTGGCGTCCAGCGGGCGCTCCAGACCTCTGGCTGACAAGAGTGAGATGTGCGGTGAGGCCAACTTGTAGGCATGTGCCGCTCGGGACAAGCCACCGTCCAGGATGGCGACATGACCACGACAACAGCTGACGAGCCGCCCTGGGTCATAGGCATCGTGGGCAGCGATGCCCGGCAGTTGATCACCAGTGACGATCTGCTGATCCGAGTTGTCGCCGGCTCGGGCGCAGGCAAGACCACGTGCCTCAAGCGCCGCACGAGACGACTCGTCGAGGGTGACGGTGTTGCGCCCGACCGCATCTTCGTAGGCACATTCACCCGAGCGATCGCGCGCGAGCTTCGGGATGAACTCGGCGAAGACATCAAGGTCCTGACGCTGCACTCGCTGGCCTACGAGCTCCTACGCCAGAACCCTGCGGCCCGCCAGGGAATGAAACTCCGGTTTCTCCTTGCCTACGAGGAGGACGCGATGCTCTACGACATCGCGGATCGCGTTCCGGCGATCGCCGATCAGCACAAGCGCAGACGCGAGCTTCGCCGGTTGCAGTCAGCCCGCGCCGAACGACAGGAGTACGGCGATGCGGCCTTCGCGGGCGCTGTCCATGACTGGCTTCAGCGCCACGGCGGGATGCTCATCGGCGAGGTTGTTCACCTCGCTGTGGTGGGCCTGGAGAGCCATGACATTCCTCCCGGCCAGTACGACCACGTGGTGATCGACGAGTACCAGGACCTCACTGCAGCAGAACAAGAGCTCATCGAACTCGTGTGGTCCCGGAAGGGCTCATTGGTGGTCATGGGCGACAACGACCAGTCGATCTACTCGTTCAGGTTCAACCATCCCTCCGGCATCGACGAGTTCAGCGAACGATGGACCGATCAGGGCGCGGTCGACCTGTCCTTCGCCGAGAACCGCCGATGCGGTGAGGCGATTCTGCACGTGGCCAATCTGATGATGGCCGAGGCTGGCAGCCAAAGGGATCCGATGCTCGGGGCCAGCGGACGGCACGGCGAGGTCGCCCTCGTTCATTGGCCCAACGTCGACGAGGAGATCGCCGGCTTGGCTCGCTTCATTGCAGCCAAGCCCGATGAGTCGTTCCTTGTCCTGGTTCCGAGGCGATTCATCGGCTAGGGACCACCGCACAATTACTTCGACGCGGAGGCCCGCCGACGAGCTGGCTTTGATGGCGTGAGGTCGTAGTTCCACTCGCCGTGCCAGTCGTGCGGGCTGAGCGGGACGGCGGCGAGTTCGTCGT
>JBOGHR010000188.1:0-4029 GCA_050744905.1 Acidimicrobiales bacterium | reverse complement strand
CCGGGCGCGGTGAGCGGCGTGGTTGCCACGACGACCGTGTGGCCGCTCGACGCGTCGAGCTGCTGCAGCAGGCGCAGCTGCACCAGGGCGGGGTTGTCGGCCGCCATGCGAGCGGCGTTGGCCAGGCTGCGCAGTGCCGCCGTCTCCCCCCGCGCCCGCGACGGCGACGGCGGCCCTCAGGCCGCCCGGAGCAGGCCGATGCCGAGGGTCACGAGGCCGATCGACAGGGCCACCGCGCCGACGGGGGCCAGCAGGATCAGGCGGTTCGGCCGGTCGCACGCCGAACCACCGACAGGAGGAAGGCGGCGGGCACGAGAACGGCCGCCGCCGGGATCGACGAGGTCGGGCCCGCAGGGCGTGGTTCTACGGATCCGATTGCCTCGAATCCGGACTGAAGAAGTGCAGCTTCAGCACCGTGCTCGTACGAGCCCTGGCGAGGCGCTCACCGCCGAGCTACCGGGTGAGGGCGAACCCCCGCACGTTCGTCTCGGTTCGCAAACCTAGAAGCCGCTCGGGGCGATGGACAGGCCCGTCTCGAGAGCAGCGGCGGACAGCCGGCGGTCCCAGCTGACCAGGACCGGATCGCCGGCTCCCAGCGCACGTGCGCTCGCCAGGTGGACAGCATCAGCCCCACCGAGAAGGAGCCGTGCCGCGAGATCCGCAGCGTCGGCGGCGACGGAACTCGTCAGGTCCACCACATCGACGGCTGGCCAAAAGGTCGACCACGTTCGTCGGGCCGTGCGCTCCCCTGCGACGTCGAGCCGCGCCGCCCGCCTCGCTGCAGACAGCGCGGCGCTCACCTCCGGAAGGGCCAGCCGGCTCGCAGCGACACTGTCCGCCTCGTTCCACAGCTGCTCGGCCAGGTCGCTGCCCGGTTCATCGACGAGCAGCTTCACGAAGGCACTGCTATCGAAGCAGGCGATCGTCACGGTCGCGCCGCTGCTCGGCGACGAGATCGGCGACTGGTCCGCCGGCCTTGACTCGTCGTGTCTTGCTCGCCACAGGACGCTTCGCGACCTTTGGGCGGGTCAGGGCGCCCCCACGCTCGAGGCGCTCGAGCAGCCCTTCCGCATCGACGGGAACGAGCCGCGCGACCGGCACGCCTCGCTCGGTCACAACAACCCGCTCGCCTGCTCGGGCCCGATCGACGTACGTCTTCAAGTTCGCCCGGAGTTCGCTGACTGCGACGTCCATGGACTTGATTGTACTACAGCGGGTCCGCGTCTTGTACGACGAGGCGATACACGCTCGTGTCGCGCACCGCGAACCCCAGGCGCGCATAGAGGCGGTTGGCCGCCTCCCGGCCGGGCCGGGAGGTGAGGTCCACGGTGCGGGCGCCCCGCTCGGCGGCGATCTCCAGCGCCCGGCGGGTGAGCGCCTCGCCGACGCCCCGGCGGCGGGCCCCCTCGTCGACCACCACGTCCTCGATCCACGCCCGCAGCCCGGTGGGGATCCGGAACAGCACGAGGGTGAGCGAGCCGACGACCTCGCCGGCGTCGTCGCGGGCCACGAGCAGGTGGGTGCCCGGCGCCGCGACCATCTCCGCCAGCTGGTCGGCGCCGGGCGGCGGCGACGAGCGGGACAGCTGGGGCACCAGCCGCTCGAAGGCGGCGACCAGCTCGCCGTCGACCGCGGAGGCCTCGGCGACGGTGATCACCCGGGCTCGGGGACGGGCTGGGGCGGCGGGGGCCCGACGTAGCGGGCGCTGGGCCGGATGATGCGGTTGTCGGCCGCCTGCTCGAGCATGTTGGCGCACCACCCGATCACCCGGCTCGACGCGAACGTCGGGGTGAACAGCTCCCGGGGGAGCCCGCAGCGGTCCATCACCACGCCGGCGTAGAACTCGACGTTGGCGTAGAGGTGGCGGCCGGGCTTGAGCTCGGCCAGCACGTCCACCACCGTCTGCTCGACCTGCACGGCGAACGCCGCCATGTCGCCGCCCAGGCGCTCGGCCACCCGCCGCAGCATGAGAGACCGGGGGTCGTCGGTCTTGTAGACCCGGTGCCCGAAGCCCATGATGCGCTCGCCCCGGCCCACCGCCCCCCGGATCCATTCCTCGGCCCGGTCGGGCGTGCCGATGGCGTCGAGCATGTCGAGGGCCCGACTCGGGGCGCCGCCGTGGAGCGGTCCCGAGAGGGCGCCGATGGCGGCCACCGTGGCCGAGCCCAGGTCGGCGCCGGTGGACATGACCACCCGGGCGGTGAAGGTGGAGGCGTTGAAGCCGTGGTCGATGGTGGAGATCTGGTACTGCTCCACCGCCCGGGCATGACCGGGGTCGGGCACCTCGCCGGTGAGCAGGTACAGGTAGTTGGCCGAGTACCCGAGGTCGGGCCGGGGCTCCAGCGGCTCGTGGCCGTGGCGCAGCCGGTGCAGGGCCATGATGAGCGTGGGGGTGACGGCGCAGATGCGCAGGGCGTCGGCCCGCCGCTCGTCGGCGGTGAGGTCCATGCTCGGGCGCAGGTCGAGGGCCTGGGAGACGGCCGACATGGCCGTGCGCAGGGCGTCCAGCGGGCCGGGGCTCCGGCTGACCCGGGCCAGGTCGGCCAGTAGGGGCCCGACCGCCTCGGGGATGGCGAAGAGGGGCCGTACCTCGTCGAGGAAGGCCTCCCGCTGCCCGGCGTCGGGCAGCTCCCCGTGGAAGAGCAGGTACCAGACGTCCTCCAGCGAGCGCCTCTCGGCCAGCTCCACGGCGTCGAACTGGCGGTAGTGGTAGAAGCCCTCCTGGCCCCGGACGTCGCCCACCGCCGTCTCGGCGACGACCACGCCCTCCAGCCCCCTGGGCGCCTCCACCAGGCTGGGGTGCGCCATCGAGCGGATCTGGGCGATGCCCACCAGGTCCCTCAGGCTGAGCAGCCCGACCAGCTCGCCGCCGTCCACCACCGGTATGTGCCGGTAGCCCCTCTCGGCCAGCGTGTTCCACGCATCCACCACCTCGACGGCGGAGCCCAGGGTGAAGGGGTCGGGCGTCATCAGCTCGACGACCTTGGTCGGCACATCGTCGGTGGAAGCGGCCAGGCGGACGAGGTCGCGCTCGGTCAGGATGCCGACCGGCCGGTTGCCCTCGACCACCACCACCGAGCCGACCTGGTGGTCGTGCATGCGAGCAGCCGCCTCGGCGATCAGCTCGGTGGGCTCGGCGGTGACCACCGGGCTGCTCATGATGTCGGCGATGGCGCGCGCTGGCTTGGCCAAGAGGAGGACTCCGCTCGAGTCGGGGGCCGGACGTTCCGGAAACGGTATCCGGTGCCGGCCGGCGACGCCCCGGGCGCCGGCGCGGCTTCACTGGAGTGATGCGACGCCTCCGCGGCCTGTCCGTCGTCGTCACCGGCGCCTCGTCGGGGATCGGGCGGGCCACCGCCGAGCACCTGGCCGGGCGGGGAGCGAGGGTGTGGGCCGTCGCCCGCAGCGCGGCGCCGCTGGCCGACCTGGCCGCCGCCGTGCCGGCGGTGACGCCCGTCGTGGCCGACCTCACGGTGGGCGCCGAGCGGGCGGCGCTGGTCGAGCGG
The DNA here is from genome assembly GCA_050744905.1 of Acidimicrobiales bacterium. Classification (GTDB taxonomy): domain Bacteria; phylum Actinomycetota; class Acidimicrobiia; order Acidimicrobiales; genus DATLFN01. Next base: position 523 of record JBOGHR010000188.1, on the reverse strand, counting down.
GTCGGCGCGGTGGACGTCCTCGTCAACAACGCCGGCGTGGGCTGGGTGGGCCGCTTCGAGGACATGCCGGCCGAGCGGATGCGGGCCCTGTTCGAGCTCAACGTGCTCGCCCTCGTCGACCTCACGCAGCGGGTGCTGCCCCAGATGCTGGACCGGCGCCAGGGCCACGTCGTCAACGTGGCGTCGCTGGCCTCGTACGTCTCGGTGCCGCCGCTGACCGTCTACTCCGCCACCAAGTTCGCCGTGCAGGGGTTCAGCGAGGGCCTCCGGCGGGAGCTCGCCGGGCGGGGCGTGGTCGTCAGCACCGTCAACCCCGGCCCGGTCGCCACCCACTTCGGCGAGCGCGCTCGCCGCAGCGGGAGCCGGACCGACGAGCTGGGCCACCGCCTCATGCCCGGCGTCCCCGCCGCGACGGTGGCGAGGGCGGTGGCCCGGGCCATCCGCATGGGGGCGCTTCCCGGCTACGCCGCCATCGCCGTTCCCCGCCTGTCCGGCCTGGTGCGCCTCGGGGCCGTCCCGGGGG
>JBOGHR010000187.1:0-3067 GCA_050744905.1 Acidimicrobiales bacterium | reverse complement strand
GAAGCTGCACGAGGAGGTGTGGCGGGGGACGCTGGGCGGCGCCGTCGGCCACCTGGCCGACCGGCCCCCGCGCGGCGAGTACGTGCTGGTCGTGGGCGGGGCGCCCGCCGCCGCCGAGGCGAGCGACGGGGAGATCGAGGAGGCGCTGGAGGAGCGGATGGCGGCCGGCGACGACCGGCGGGCGGCGGTGGCGGGGGTGGCGTCAGACCTGGACGTCGCCAAGCGGCGCGTCTACGAGCTGGCGCGCCACCTCGGCGGCCGCCCCTAGGTCCCGCCGGCACGTGGCGCAGACCTGCTTGTCGCGATAGGGCCGCAGCCCGGCGCCGTCGCCGCAGAACACGCACCGGGCCTCGATCTTGCGCAGCAGGATGGAGGCCCCTTCCACCGCGATCTCCAGCTCGTCGCCCGGCCGGATCCCGAACATCCGGCGCATCTCCACGGGGAGAACGATCCTCCCGAGATCGTCCACCTTCCGTGCCATCCCGGTCGAAACCATCGAGCCTCCCCCGTTCCCGCCTCTAGCCTAGGCCCGTGGGCCGTTTCTATGCGACGACGCCGATCTACTACGTCAACGACGCGCCCCACATCGGCCACGCCTACTCCACGGTCACGGCCGACGCCCTGTGCCGCTGGCACCGCCTGGCCGGCGACGACGTGTTCTTCCTGACCGGCACCGACGAGCACGGCCTGAACGTCGCCCGCCGGGCGGCCGAGAACGGCCTGTCGCCCCAGGAGCAGGCGGACCGCACCAGCGAGCGCTTCCGCGAGGCCTGGAAGCTGCTGGACATCTCCTACGACGACTTCATCCGCACCACCGAGCCCCGGCACCACCGGGCCGTGCAGGCGTTCCTCCAGCGGGTGTACGACAACGGCGACATCGAGCTCGGGCGCTACCGGGGCCCCTACTGCGTCTCCTGCGAGGCGTACTACAACGACGCCGAGCTGGTCGACGGCTCCTGCCCCGTGCACCTGCGCCCCGTGGAGGTGTTCGAGGAGGACAACTGGTTCTTCAAGCTGAGCCGGTACCAGCAGCCGCTGCTCGACTGGTACGAGGCGCACCCCGACGCGGTGACGCCGGAGTCGAAGCGCAACGAGGCCCTGGGCCTGATCCGCCAGGGCCTCCAGGACGTGTCCATCACCCGCACCTCGCTGGACTGGGGGGTGCGGGTGCCGTGGGCGCCCGGCCACGTCTTCTACGTCTGGTACGACGCGCTCATCAACTACGTCACCGCCATCGGCTACGGGGAGGACGAGGAGCGGTTCGGCGCGTGGTGGCCGGCCGTCCACCACCTGATCGGCAAGGACATCGTCCGCTTCCACTGCGTGTACTGGCCGGCCATGCTGCTGGCCGCCGGGCTCGACCCGCCCCGCCACATCCACGTCCACGGCTACCTGCTGGTGGGCGGCGAGAAGATGTCGAAGACCCGGCTCAACGCCATCGCCCCCGCCGACCTGGTCGACGACCTGGGCGTCGACGCCTTCCGTCACCACTTCCTTCGCGACACGCCCTTCGGCCCCGACGGCGAGTTCTCCTACGAGGGGATGGTCGCCCGCTACAACGCCGACCTGGCCAACAACCTGGGCAACCTCCTGTCGCGGGTCACCACCGTGGTGGGGAGCAGGTGCGGCGGCATCGGGCCGGCGCCCGCCCCCGCCAGCACGCTGGCGCCGGTGGCGGCCGGCGCCTTCGCCGACGCGGCGCGGGCGTGGGAGCGGGTGGCGCCCAGCGAGGCGTTGGAGGCCACCTGGCGGCTCATCCGGGAGACCAACGCCTACCTGGAGGCCAACGAGCCGTGGAGGGCCGAGCCCGGGCCGGAGGTGGAGGCGGTGCTGGGCGACGCCCTGGAGGCGCTGCGCATCGTGGCCGTGCTCGCCACCCCGGCCATGCCCGCCGCCTGCGCCGAGGTGTGGCGCCGCATCGGGATGGCCGGCTCGCCGGCCGACGAGCGCCTGCCGCGGGCGGCGGCGTGGGGGGGCTACCCGGGCGGGCTGCCGGTGGAGAAGGGCCCGCCCCTGTTCCCCCGGCGATGAGCCGTCCATGAGCCGTCCATGAGCTGGACCGACAGCCACTGCCACGTGCCCTTCGACGGCCTGGGCGCCGACGCCGGCCAGGTGGTCGCCGACGCCCGGCGGGCGGGCGTCACCCGGCTGATCGACGTCGGCACCGACGCCCACCAGTCGGCGGCGGCCATCGCCGTCGCCCGGGCCCACGACGGCGTGTGGGCGACGGTCGGCCTCCACCCCCACGACGCCAGGCTGGGGGTGGACAGCATCGTGGGCCTGCTGGGCGAGGACGAGGTGGTGGCGGTGGGCGAGTGCGGGCTCGACTACCACTACGACCACTCGCCCCGACCGGTGCAGCGGGAGGCGTTCGCCGCCCAGATCGGGTTGGCCCACGACCGGGGCCTGGCCCTGGTGGTCCACACCCGCCAGGCGTGGGAGGACACCTTCGCCATCCTCTCGGCCGAGGGAGCGCCGCCTCGCACCGTGTTCCACTGCTTCACCGGCGGCGCCGAGGAGGCCCGGCGGGCGCTCGATCTGGGCGCCCACCTGTCGTTCAGCGGCATCGTCACCTTCAAGGCGGCGGCGGACGTGCGGGAGGCGGCGGCGCGGTGCCCGCTGGACCGGCTGCTGGTGGAGACCGACGCCCCCTTCCTCGCCCCCGTGCCCCACCGGGGCAAGCCCAACCGGCCCGAGCTGGTGCCGGTCGTCGGTGCGGCGGTCGCCGCCGTCAAGGGCGTCGACGTGGAAGCGGTGGAGTCGGCCACCTGGGCGGCCGCCGAGGCGGTCTTCGGGCTGTAGCGGGGGGCGGGGCCGGCGCCTTGTGGGCGGCGCCAGGTTGCGGTAGCTGCCGCTGCCACCTAGGGTCCCGGGAGCACCACAAAGGAGAGGACCTGAGGCTGGAACCAGCTCGGGTGGGACGGGTTGTGGTCGCCCTGCTGTTGTGCTCCGGGCTGCTGTTGTTACCCGCGCTCATCTCACCTACGAACGGAGAGTCTCCCGCGCCCGACGTCGGGGCCACCCGGCTGAGCGCCGCCGACCTCGGCCGCACGGCGCCGTCGCGGGC
>JBOGHR010000186.1:0-9503 GCA_050744905.1 Acidimicrobiales bacterium | reverse complement strand
GCGGGCAGGTCGCGGCCCGGACGCGCCGGGGAGGTAGGGGCGGGAGGCATGGACGGGGCCAGGGTGGTCGAGGAGAGGCACGCCCGAGCGGGCGGGCCGGTCCCGTGGTTTCATCGTCGTCGGCTTCGCCCACCTTGAGCTCGTCACACGTTTCTAGGGCAACGGCGGCTGGGGCCGGTTTGGAGGTTAAGTCCCGCTCCCGGGAGGCCGAGACCGATGGCATGTCCGATACCGCCCTGCTGCCGTCACGCGCCTGGCGCACGACCGCCCCCGCCCGGTTGGAACGGCGCGCCGTCCTCAAGCGGGCCCTCGACGTGCTGCTCGCCGGAGGCGCGCTCGTGCTGTCGCTGCCCCTCCTCGTCATTCTGGCCGCGGCGGTGCACCTCGACTCGCCGGGCCCCGTGCTGTTCCGCCAGCGCCGGGTCGGACTGAACGGGCGGGAGTTCACGATCCTCAAGCTCCGCTCCATGGTCGCCAACGCCGAGGCCCTGCGCGAGCGCCTGGAGGCAGCCAACGAGGCCGACGGCCCCCTGTTCAAGATCACCCACGACCCCCGCGTCACCAGGTTGGGCCGCTGGCTGCGCAAGCTGAGCCTGGACGAGCTGCCCCAGCTGCTCAACGTGGTGCGGGGTGACATGAGCCTGGTCGGGCCCCGCCCCGCCCTGCCCCACGAGGTGGACAGCTACGACCACCGGGCCGCCCGCCGCCTCCTGGCCAAGCCCGGTATCACCGGCCCCTGGCAGGTGTCGGACCGCCACCGGTCCTCGTTCGAGGACTACCTGGCCCTCGACCTCGACTACGTGGAGAACTGGTCGATCGGCCGCGACCTGCTCCTGCTGGCCCGCACAGTCCCCGCCGTGCTCCAGCGCACCGGGGCCTGAGGCCCGGCCTGGCGGGAGTGTCTAGTGTGGGGGGGTGCCCCACAGCTACCACTTCCCCATGACGCTCGTGCTCGACCACGTGGCGCGCATCGCCCCCACGCGGGTGCTCGACGTAGGCGTCGGGTTCGGCAAGTGGGGCTTTCTGATCCGGGAGCTGCTCGACTTCAGCCAGGGGCGCCTGGAGCCCGAGACGTGGAGGACCGAGATCGTGGGGGTGGAGGCCTTCGACTACCGGTCGCCGCTCCACGACTGGATCTACGACCGCATGATCCGCGCCGACGTGCGTGATGTCGTCGACCAGCTCACCGGGTACGACGCCGTGGTGCTCGGCGACGTGATCGAGCACCTGCCGAAGGAGGACGGGATGGCCCTGTTGCAGGGGCTTCTGGCCATGAACGCCACCGTCGTGGTCTCCACGCCGTTGGACTTCTTCGAACAGGACATTGCCGGCAACGAGCACGAACGGCACCTCAGCCACTGGACCAGGGCCGACTTCGCCGGCTGGACCTACGACTACGACGTGGCCGGAGGTGCGGCGGTCGTGGTCGCACTGGCAGGCGCCGACTCGCCCTACCCCGCGCCCAGGGACCGTCGTATCAGCGACCTGGTCTACCGGCTGCCCGGCCTGAGGAGGCGGGGCGGCGTGGCCCGCGTGCTCAAGCAGCTGGCCGTCGCTGCCGTTCCCGGACACTGAGGATGGTCGCCACCCTGGTCCTCCCCGGGCAGGCCGCGCCGGGACACCCGTGACCCGCATCCGGGCGCTGGGCCCGGTCTCCGAGCAGCGGGCCAAGCAGCTGGTGCGCCGCACCGTGGGCGAGGTGTACGTGGGCAAGCGCCTGAAGCTGCGGTGGTTGGCCCCGGCCCTCGCCCGCCTCGACCTCCGGCCCACCCGCATCCTCGACGCCGGCTCCGAGGACGCAACCTTCACCTACTGGCTGGCCGACCGCCATCCGGCTGCCCAGGTCGTGGCCGTCGACCTCGACGCCGCCGCCGTGGAGGCTTGTCGAGCCGCCCGCCCGGCCCGCTACGCCCACCGGGTGGAGTTCGTGGTCGGCGCGTTGGCCGACCTGCCGCCGTCATCGTTCGACCTGGCCACTGCGTTCGACGTGCTCGAGCACATCGACGACGACGTCGGCGCCCTCCGCACCCTCCACGCCGCCCTGGCTCCCGGCGGCACGCTGCTGGTCCACGTGCCCGCCAACCCCTACACGGACCGGAAGGGGACCCGCCACTGGGTCCCCGACGAGGAGGCATGGCGCATCAACGCCGGCCACGTGCGCCACGGCTACCGCCCGGAGGACCTGCGCCAGCGGGTGGAGACGGCCGGCTTCGAGGTTGTCGAGGTCGAACGCTGGAACCGCCACTGGTCCACGTGGGCCCACCAGGCGTACGCCCGCCTGGAGCGGCCGGCCTGGCTGCGCCTGGCGTCGGTCCCCGTCACCGACGTGCTCGCCGTGCTCGACCGGCGTCGCCCGCCCACCGAGGGGAACACGGTGTGGCTGGTTGCCCGGCGCTGACGGGCCAGCCTGCGCCATGCCCAGGGCATCGGCCAACGTCGCGGGCCTGGCCACCGTGACCCCAGCGGCTACAGCGCCTCGAACAGGCGACCGCACCGCTCACGGAACGCCGGGTAGCCGTGCTCCTGGCTCGCTTCGGCGGCACGGATGGCGAGTCGTTGCCGTTCGTCGGCGTCCTGCACCAGCCGGCCAGTCATGTCCACCAACTCCTCGGTCGTCGTCCACAACATTCCATGGCCGGAACGAACGATCTCGGTCTGACCGCCGTCCGCATAGACCATCGGCACGCATCCGTAGCTCATGGCTTCGACGGTGGCCAGCCCGAAGTGCTCCGCCGCCTCCGGCCGGTCGGGGGGGCGTCCGTAGCCTGTCGCGTGCCAGAACAGAGAGGCGCGGCGGTACAGGTCCTCCAGCTCGGCCTGGGGGACGTTCACGGCGAAGTGCACGTCGTGGCCGGCCGCAGCGCGGCGGAGGTCAGCGAGGTAGCGGGCACTGACGGCGTCGCCCGTGCAGCCGCCGGCCAGCACCAGCGGCCACCCCTCCCGGACCGCATCAGGCAACCGCTTGTAGGCCTCGACGAGCACGTCCTGGCGCTTGCTGTGGCCTTGCGGGAAGAAGCGGCCCACGGACAGGATGCAGGGAGACTTGGCCTCGGGCTGGTATCGACCGAGGCGCACGGGTGGAGGCAGGACCGTCGCGTCTCCGCCCCACCGCCGGCGCACCCACGCCTGGGCGAAGGACGAGTAGACGACCAGTCGATAGCCGGCCAGTGCCCGGCGCTGGTGCCGTCGAGCTCGCGGATGGCGACGCCCCGTCAGCCGGAAGAACGGAAATTGCACCACGAGGTAGGATCGCCGTGCCCGGCTCGGAAGAGGCAGGTCCAGGCTCAGGTACACCAGCGTGTCGAAGTCCTCGCTCCGGCTGGTCAGATCCGGCAGTGGCAGGAGCTCGAGCGGCCAGCGGTCCTCGAAGCCGAGCGTGCGCATCCGTTCCGGGCTGGGTAGGACTGGCGCCGCGATCGTCACATCCGCTGCCGCGCCCAGGTGATCGGCGAGCGAGAAGAGGTACCGCTCACCCCCCCCGAGCGTGGCGAGGTCGGGGTCGAACAGCAGGGCGTCAGGCACGCTTCTCGCAGTAGACGTACCAGCTCTTGCCGAAGACACCGCCGACCGCGGTCACCACGTGGCTCACGAACGGCGTTCGCTCCATCCGCTCGTAGACCCGGGTGAGGAAGCGATCCACCCACAGGTGGTCGAAGATCGTCCCGGTGTGGTCCGAGCGGCTGCGCAGCAGGGCGTGGAAGAACCACGACACCGCCGGCAGCAGGTTCTTGGTCTCGATCGCCATGATGTCGAAGCCGGCCCGGTCGAGATGGCGACGAAGCTGACCGAGGCTGAAGATGGTCACGTGGGTGGCGTTGCGGGCGTACTCGGGGTTCAGGCGCCAATACACGTGCTCCGTGTACGCCGTCGGCAGCGCGACGCAGAGACGTCCCGCCGGCTTGACCACCCGACCGATCTCGGCCAGCAGCGTGCCGGTGTCGTGCACGTGTTCGATCACCTCGATGAGCACCACACCGTCGAAGGACTGATCGGCGAAGGGCATGGCTGTGGCGTCGCCGTGCCGGATGTCCACGTCCCGGGCACCTGGCTTCCTCCTCAGGGCGTCCACCAGCTCGGGGTCGGACTCGATCGCGGCCATGCGGTAGCCGGCCCGCTGGAGGCCGAGCGTCGTCTCCCCCCCGGCACACCCGACGTCCAGCAGCGTCGACCCGGCGGGTGGCGGGAGGAGGTCAAGGTTGAGATTGCCGCTCACTCGATCTCGTCCTCCAGTTCGAGGTACCGCTGGTCGAGCGACGGTTGCTGCTGAAGCTCCCACAACCGCACGTAGACGGTGAACAGGGAGAACGGCTGGTATATGGCCTCCACGACCCCGGGCATCCCGTCCCGGTAGGCCCGGCCGCGAATCAGCCGGTGCCACAGCTCGGTGGCCATGACCCGTGCGAAGGTGGCCGCCCGCACGGGCGGATGCCCGGCGGCGAGCAGCTCGCGGGCCTGGACCTCCCCGAAGTCGGCTGTCTTCGCCAGGTTGTGGCCGATGCAGCGGTGAGTGAAGTGGGCCAGGCTGCCGTCCAGGCGCCCCACACGGGGCGAGCCCATGCTGAAGCACAGCCGTTCGTGGATGTCGCCCTCGTAGCGGGCGCTCCCGCGGCGGAACAGTCGTACCATGCGCTCGGGCCACCCTCCCCAGTGCATGTGATGGCCGAAGAAGTAGTTGTCGCGGGCGACGCTGTAGGCGTCGTAGGGCCCGTTCAGCGCCGCGACGATCTCCTTCTGGAGACCGAGCGTGACCCGCTCGTCGGCGTCGACGACCAGCGCCCAATCGCCTGATGCACGGGCCAGGGCGGCGTTCTTCAACTGGGAGAAGCTCTCGAAGTGCTCCATGAAGACGTGGGCGCCGGATCGCTCGGCAAGCTCCCGAGTCGTGTCGCGTGAGCGATCGTCGACCACCACGATCACTTCATCGGCGAAGCGGAGCCGCCGCAGGCAGCCCGCGATCATTCGCTCCTCGTCCCGTGCCACGACGACGGCGCTGAGGCGGAGAACGGGCTGCGGGGTCACGCCGCCCCCGCCGCCACCGCGTCGTACACCTGGAGGTGGCGCCGAGCTGCGTCCTTCCACGAGAACGTCCTGGCATGCAGTATGCCGCGGCGGCGGCGCTCCTCCTGCTGAGCGGGCGCCTCCTGGAGCAGCGAGGCGATCCCTTCGGCAATTGCCTCCGCGTGGAGCGGGTCGACCAACGTTGCGGCACCACCTGCGACTTCGGGAAGCGAGGAGATCGCCGAGGTCAGGACCGGCGTCCCGCTGGCGAGTGCCTCGACCACGGGGAGCCCGAAGCCTTCCGCGATGGAGGGGAAGAGCAGAGCGTCAGCGGCTGAATAGAGGTGCGCCATGGCGGTGTCAGTGACGTATCCGAGGTTCAGGAACGCGTCGGCAGCGCCGGACCTGGTGACCGCAGCGACGACCTCGGAACGGAGCTCGCGCGACGGGCCCACGTGGACGAGGGTGTGTGGAAGGTTCAGCCGGCGACGGGAGAGAGCGAAGGCATCCACCAGCCGTGGGAGGTTCTTCCGCGGCGTCTGCCCTCCGACCGACAAGAGGAAGGGCCTAGGTACACCCAGGCCGGCGAGCGTGGCCGTCACCTCGGCGGGGTCGTGGTCCGGCCGGAAGGTGCTCGTGTCGCAGCCGTTGGGGATCACATGGACACGAGCGGGGTCGGGGGCGAAGGCGTCCACGATCTTGCGCCGGGCGTGCTCCGACACCGTGATCACGGCAGCGGCCCGCCGCAGCACTTTCCCCGCGGTCCGGGGTAGAGGCGCTTCGTGCTCGGGCCATTCCAGGCTGACGGTGTCGTGCATCGTGACCACGAGCTTGGAGGATGGCACCGGGGGATCGCTTCGTAGCCACATCAGGTGGAACACGTCGTAGCCGGCACGCAGCAGGAACGACATCGGCGGCACGTGGAGACCGGAGACCACCCGGTCGAGGATCGAACCGGGCAACCGGACGGTCCGAGGCTCCAGCCGTCCTTGGGGGTCGATGCCTTGAAGCTCAGCGGCGAGGATCGCCGATTGGCGCAGAGAGGCGACCAGAGCCAGGTAACGCCCTTCCGGACGGAGGGCGACGATGTTGCGCAGGAGCTGCGTGACGTGCACGCCCACGCCGCCCGCTCGCTGTCCGGCGCCGGCGAGCTGGAAGGCGATCCGCGACGCGCGCTCCCCGCTGCCTCCTTTCATGCAGATGCCTTCCAGCGGTCCACGATCCGGGTCGCAGCGGAGGGGGCCGTACCGTACCGGCGGACGAGATGCGCCCCCAGAGCCATGAGGCGGAGCAGCGCGAGTGTCCCCCATCCTGGTTCTCGGGAACGGGCCTGCCGCAGGGTTGGCATCACCGCCCATATCCAGAGGAACCTCACGATCACCTGCACCGGCCGACGGGCGTGCTTGGAGATGAACAGCAGTCCGTTGCGTGTGAAGTAGAAGGTCCCGAGCGCCGGCATGTCTCGGCGGAACGAGGCAGAGACCTTGTGGAGAACGCGGCTCTCGGGGACCACCACGGCGCGGTATCCCGCCCGGGTGGAGCGCACGCTCCAGTCGGTGTCCTCGTAGATGAGGAAGAAGCGCTCGTCGAAGTCACCTACCCGGAGGAAGACGTCCCTGGGCACCACCACGCAACAGCCGGTCACTATGGGCGTGTCAGTCGGACCCGTCCGTCGGGAGGGATCGGGGGGGGTGTGGTAAGCCCACCCGGTGCGCCAGTCGATCGCACCGCCGCTGAACCAGGCCAGATGCGGGCGGTCGTGGTAACGGATCTCGGGGCTCACGGCCCCGATCCCGGGGTCCTGCAACGCGCTGAGCAGGGGCTGGAGGAAGGAGTCCTCGACGACCGTGTCGTTGTTCAACAGCGCCACGTAGTCAGCACCGGCGGCCAGTGCTCGTCGGATGCCCACGTTGCTGCCCCCTGCAAAACCGAGATTGCGGGGGTTGCACACCAGGTCGAACTCCGGGAAGCCAGCGGCGACCCTCTCCGGGGTGCCGTCCGTGGAGCCGTTGTCGACCACCAGGACGGTCACCCTCTCGTAGGTCACCAGCCGTAGCGACTCGAGGCATTCCCGGGTGTCTTCCCAGCCGTTCCAACACAGCACGACGATGTGGACCAGGGGCAACTCCTGGTCGGCGGGCGCCCTGGCTCCGGGGGCAGCCACACTGGCGGTCGGTACGCTGCTCACGATCTCACCACCAGAGCGCGCAGCTCTGCCATGCGCAGCCCCCCCGTTGCGAACAGCAGTCCGGTGTAGCCGGCACATGCGGCCGCGAGGACGACCGGCAACGCTGCGCCGGGGAGACCGCGAGCGACCAGGACGAGGGCAGAGAACGGCAGAAGGCTCACGAGCACCGGTGAAAGGTTCGAGGGCATCCGGATTCCGGTGAGCCGGCGCACCAGCACCAATCCGATCGCCAGTCCCAGCAGCTCGGTCAGGGTGGTGGCGGCGGCTGCTCCCACCGCGCCGAACCGTGGCAGCAGGACGAGGTTCAGGGCCAGGTTGAGGACGGCCATGGAGGCAGCGCCGGCGATCAGAAGGCGTTGGCGCCCGCTGGCGATCAGTAGGTGGTACACGACGGGGCTGAGGAACATCCCGATCTCGGCCCAGATGATCCACCGGAGCGCGGCCACCGCCGGCAGGTACGCCGGCGAGTAGACGATCAGCACGATGTGCTCGGCGAGCACGCAGATCGTGATCACGACCGGGGCTATCACCACGAGGACGTACTTGAACGTCGTGTGGTACAGCACCCTGAGGCGTGCCTGGAACACTGGGTTCCTGGCGTAGCGGGACATGAGCGGGAAGACCGAGATCATGAGCGCACCGGGCAGGATGTTGAGTGCCTCGCTGATCTTGTACGCGGAGGCGTAGTAGCCCACTGCCTCGCTCCGACCCAGCACCGACAGCAGGATCGTGTCGAGCCGGTAGTAGATGACCCCGAACATGCCGGAGAACGCCAGCGGTAGCGACTCGGACAGGAGCTCTGAAGCCACGCGCCGGTCGAAGGTCAATCTTGCACCGACGAAAGCACCCGCCATTCGCTGGTACAGGATGACGGACGGCAGGGCCAGCACGAAGTTCACGACGGCGAGACTCGTCAGGGCCCAGCCGGCCCAGATCACGGCGAAGCCGCCGGCGGTCGTCAGGACGGAGACCGTGAGGCCCACCATCTTCACGTGCCCGATCTTGAGCCGCGCCTGGAGCACGTCGGCGTACACGCTGTTGAAGCTCAGCATCAGGGGAAGCGCTGAGAGGACGATGAGTACCTTCACCCCGGAGGGGTAGGGCATGACGGCCGCTATGGATGCGCAGAGTGCGATGGCCACGACGGCCAATCCCATCTTCGCGATCACGGCGGTGCTGACGAAGCGGTCGAGATCGGACCGCCGGGCTGAAGCCTCCCGGACGACGATGGCGTCGATCCCCGAGTCGGTGATGACGCTGAACAACGCCACGAACGCCAGTGCCGTGTTCCAGTGGCCGAACTGGGAGGGCCCGTAGTGAAGTGCCAAGGCGCGGAACAAGAGCAGGGCGAGGAGCTTCTGCACCACCGTGACCAGGACCACGGTGAGGGAGCTGCGCAGGACCAGGCGGAAGATGCTCGGACGGTCGGCGCCCTCGAGGTCGGAGTCAAACGGAGCCGCAGGCGGTGGGAGCAGGCTCGGCGTGTCGGTCACATCGTCCACCGGCGGTGCTCTCGGCTCGTGCTGCGCGAGAGAGCGGCGTGGAAGCTGGACACCCTGACATGCCAATCAGCGGCCGGAAGACGTTGGTGCGTCCGGGCTGGCGCGACTTGCGCGAGCTGGTTCGTGACCTCGGCGACGAAGCGCCCGCGCACCGCCGTCGTCACCGGCCCGTCGAGGGCCCGAAAGCCGGCGACCAGCGTCGCCACGGTGGGTCGTCCCACGGCCAGGCACTCGTAGGCCTTGATGGGGTCGAGGCTCTCGGTGAACGGCGTGACGCGGTGGGGGATGATGATCACGTCGGCGTGCTGGAGGTAGGCGGGCACATCCCGGTAGGGGCGGGGACCGAGGCGGAGCACACCGGCGGCATCCAGTTCCTCCCGTGACGACATCGACAGGGCGTCCGGCCCGACCAGGGTGACCGCCAGGCCGGGCACGCCCTTCGCCAGCTCGGCGACCAGCGCCACGTCGAGGCGCTCCTCCTGGAGCGTTCCCACGTAGACCGCGACCGGCGCCGGCGGCAGGTCGGCGGGCCTCGGCCGGGGGGCGCGGAAGTGGGCGACGTCCACGCCGTTGGGGATCAGGGTCACCGGGCGGGCCGCGCCCCGGCTGGCGGCCAGCGCGGGCGAGCAGACCACCACCTCGTCGGCCTGCTCCAGCAGCAGCGCGTCGAGACGCCGGCGCCGGGCCAGCTCCCGGGGCGGCACGGACTCGAGCAGCCAGTCGTCGGTGACGTCGTACAGCGACGGCCACGGGGTCGTCTCGAGCAGGCCGGCGTAGGTGACGTCGTTGACCCACAGCACCGGTGCGGTGAAGCC
>JBOGHR010000185.1:0-1762 GCA_050744905.1 Acidimicrobiales bacterium | reverse complement strand
CCGTCGCCGTCGGCGCAGCCGCCGGGCTGGCGGCCGCCGGCGCCGGGGCGGCGTCGGTCCTGCGGGACGAGGGCCGCCGCGTCCACCTGGAGCGCCAGCTGCGCGTCTGGAGGCTGACGGCCCGCCGCTTCGTGCACTACGCCCAGGTCCGGGTCAAGGGCCGGGGCGCCGACGAGGAGGAGCGGGCCCGCCTGGAGGAGCACTTCGCCATCCGCTCAGCCGAGGACGTGGCCAAGGTCCTGGGGGGCATGAAGGGCGCCATCATGAAGGCGGGCCAGATGCTGTCGTTCATCGCCGACGGGCTGCCTCCCGAGGCCAAGGCGGCGCTGGCCACCCTCCAGGCCGACGTCCCGCCCATGGCGCCCAGCCTGGCCGAGGGGGTCATCCGCGACGAGCTGGGCGACGACCCCGAGCGGCTGTTCCTCGACTTCGAGCTGGTGCCCGTCGCCGCCGCCTCCATCGGCCAGGTGCACCGCGCCGTGCTGCGCGACGGGCGGGTGGTGGCGGTCAAGGTGCAGTACCCGGGGGTGGACCGGGCCATCAAGAGCGACCTCGACAACGCCGAGATGCTCTACGGGCTGTTCGCCCAGTTCGCCCTGAAGAACCTGGAGGTGCGCGCCCTGGTCGACGAGCTGCGGGCCCGCATGGCCGAGGAGCTGGACTACCGCCACGAGGCGGCCAGCCAGGCCGAGTTCGCCGGCCTGTACGAGGGCCACCCCTTCATCCGCATCCCCACCGTCGTCCCCGAGTTCAGCAGCCGCCGGGTCCTCACCAGCGAGTGGGTGGACGGCATGCGCTGGGACGAGTTCCTCGAGCGCTCGGACCAGGCGGCCAAGGACCGGGCCGGCGAGGTGATCCTCCGCTTCGCCCAGGGCTCCATCCACCTGCACGGCATGTTCAACGGCGACCCCCACCCCGGGAACTACCGCTTCCACGACGACGGATCGGTCACCTTCTTGGACTTCGGGCTGGTGAAGCGGTGGACGCCGGGGGAGTTCGACCGGCTGGCGCCGCTGCTCGACGCCGTGCTCGACGAGGACCCGGCGGCGCTGGTGCAGCGGTCGGTGGAGGCCCGCTTCCTCCCGCCCGACCACGGGTTCGACCCCGCCTTCGTGTTCGAGTACGTGCGCGGCCCCTACGAGCCGTTCATGGCGGACCGCTACACCTACACCCGCGACTCCACGGCCAAGGCGCTCCAGACGGTGGTCGACGTGGCCGGCCGGTACGGCGATCTGATCAAGAAGCTGAACATGCCGACGTCCTACGTGATCCTCGACCGGGTGGTGTGGGGCGTCAGCGCCCTGCTCAGCCGACTGGAGGCCACCAACTGCTGGCGCGGCATCCTGTTCGAGTACCGCAAGGGGGCGCCGCCCGCCACCGAGCTGGGCCGCGTCGAGGCGGAATGGCGGAGCGACTCCGCGGCCCGGCGGTAGCCCGCTACTACCGCAGGTACCTGTCCCCTCCCCGCTACCGGGAGGAGCAGCGGCTCGCCCTCACCACCGCCGACGGCGTGCGCCTCAACGCCTGGCGGCTGGCCGGGCCCCCCGACCCCCTGTGCTCGGTGGTGCTGGTCCACGGCTTCGTCAACTCGTCGCGCTCACCGGGCGTCCACCGCTTCGCCCACCTGCTGGCGGCGCGGTGCGAGGTGATCGTCCCCGACCTGCGCGGCCACGGCCGCTCCGGCGGCCGGTGCTCGATGGGACGCAGCGAGCCCCTGGACGTGGACGCCGCCGTCGGCGCGGCGACGGCGGGCGTCCCCGTG
>JBOGHR010000184.1:0-9857 GCA_050744905.1 Acidimicrobiales bacterium | reverse complement strand
GGCGAGTACTTCCTCTTCCAGGGCAAGCACGCGCTCTGCATGTACGACGACCTCTCGAAGCACGCCGACGCGTACCGCCAGATGTCCCTCCTTCTCCGCCGCCCGCCGGGACGCGAGGCGTTCCCGGGCGACGTCTTCTACCTCCACTCCCGCCTGCTCGAGCGTGCCTGCAAGCACTCCGACGAGCTCGGCGGCGGCTCGCTCACCGCGCTGCCGGTCATCGAGACGCAGGCGGGCGACGTGTCGGCCTACATCCCCACCAACGTCATCTCCATCACCGACGGGCAGATCTACCTGGAGGCCGACCTGTTCAACGCCGGCGTGCGGCCGGCCATCAACGTGGGCATCTCGGTGTCCCGGGTGGGGGGCGCCGCCCAGGTGAAGGCCATGAAGTCGGTGGCCGGCACCATGAAGATCGACCTGGCCCAGTTCCGGGAGCTGGAGTCGTTCGCCACCTTCGGCTCCGAGCTGGACAAGACCTCCCAGGGCTACCTCGACCGGGGCTACCGGCTCACCGAGCTGCTCAAGCAGCCCCTGAACTCGCCGGCGCCGGTGGAGGAGCAGGTGGTGTCCATCTACGCGGGCACGGCCGGCTTCCTCGATCCCGTCCCCGTCTCGTCCGTGCGCCGCTTCGAGACCGAGCTGCTCGAGTACATGCGCACCCGCCACGCCGACCTGTTGGAGGGCATCCGCAGCACCGGCAAGCTCCCCGAGGGCGACGCCCTGGAGGAGGCGGTGAAGGGCTTCGCCGCCCAGTTCCAGGCCGACGAGCCCGACACGGAAGCAGCAGCGTAGAGATGGCGGGCGGCAAGGAGCGGATCCTCCGCCGGCGGATCAAGAGCGTCCAGAACACCAAGAAGATCACCAAGGCGATGGAGCTCATCGCCGCCTCGCGCATCGTCAAGGCCCAGCAGCGGGTGGCGGCCGCCCGGCCCTACAGCGAGCAGATCACCGAGGTCATCCGCAGCCTGGCGGTCGGCGGGGCCGACCTGAGCCACCCGCTCCTGCGCCGGGCCGACGAGGTCTCCACCGTCGCCTACGTGGCCATCACCGCCGACCGGGGCCTGGCCGGCGCCTACAACTCCAACGTGATCCGGGCCGCCGAGCGGGACCTCCAGGCCGAGCAGGCCAAGGGCCGGGGCTACTCGCTGATCCTGCTCGGGCGCAAGGCCGAGTCGTACTTCCGCTTCCGCGGCTACGACATCGCCTCGTCGTTCACCGGCATGAGCGAGCAGCCCACCTACGAGGACGCCCGCCGGGTGGCCGAGGCCGTCGCCACGCCGTTCCTCGACGGCGAGGTCCAGCTGGTCAAGCTGGTGTACACCCAGTTCCTCTCGGCGTCGTCGCAGCGGGTGGTGGTGCGCCAGCTCATGCCCCTCGACGCCGAGGCGCTGGCCGAGGCGGCCGGCCACGACGGGCCGGAGGCGGCCTACGAGTTCGAGCCCGAGCCGAGTCAGATCCTGTCCCGCCTGCTGCCCCGCTACGTGGAGGCCCGCCTCTTCGCCGCCATGCTGGAGGCCGCCGCCTCCGAGCACGCCGCCCGCCAGCGGGCCATGAAGTCGGCCACCGAGAACGCCGAGGAGCTGATCGTCAAGCTCTCCCGGATCATGAACCGGGCCCGCCAGGACTCCATCACCACCGAGATCATGGAGATCGTGGGCGGGGCCGAGGCCCTGCGCCAGGCCAAGGCCGGCGGCGTCGACTACCTGCCCGACACCCTCTCCAACCTGGACACCTTCCCCGACCAGATCGACCCGTACCGGATGTCAGGAGCCACCAGGAGATGACCGCCACCGAGACCATCGAGCCCACCCGGACCGGGAGGGCGAACGGCCGCGTGGTGGCCGTCGCCGGCCCGGTGGTCGACGTGGAGTTCCCGCCCTCCGAGCTGCCCGAGATCAACACCGCCGTCGAGATGGAGATCACCCTCGAGGGCCAGACCACCAAGGTCACCGCCGAGGTGGCCCAGCAGATCGGCGACTCCCGCGTGCGGGCCATCTGCATGAAGCCCACCGACGGGCTCAAGCGGGGCACCACCGTCGTCAACACCGGTCGGGGCATCTCCGTGCCGGTGGGGCCGGGCGTGCTGGGCCACGTGTTCAACGTCATCGGCGAGCAGCTGGACACCGGCGAGCTGGGGGAGATCGAGGACCGCTGGGAGATCCACCGACCGGCGCCCGACTTCGCCGACCTGGAGCCCAAGTCCCAGATGTTCGAGACGGGCATCAAGGTCGTCGACCTGCTCGAGCCCTACGCCCAGGGCGGCAAGATCGGCCTGTTCGGCGGCGCCGGGGTGGGCAAGACAGTGGTCATCCTGGAGATGATCAGCCGGGTGGCCAAGCAGCACGGCGGCGTGTCGGTGTTCGCCGGGGTGGGCGAGCGCACCCGGGAGGGCACCGACCTCTGGCTGGAGATGCAGGAGAGCGGCGTCATGGAGAAGGCCGCCCTGGTGTACGGCCAGATGGACGAGCCGCCCGGAGTGCGCCTGCGGGTCGCCCTGTCGGCGCTCACCATGGCCGAGTACTTCCGCGACGTCAAGCAGCAGGACGTCCTTTTGTTCGTCGACAACATCTTCCGCTTCGTCCAGGCCGGCTCGGAGGTCTCCACCCTCCTCGGCCGCATGCCCTCGGCGGTGGGCTACCAGCCCACCCTGGCCGACGAGATGGGCGAGCTGCAGGAGCGCATCACCTCGACCCGGGGCCGGTCCATCACCTCGCTGCAGGCCGTGTACGTGCCGGCCGACGACTACACCGACCCCGCCCCGTTCACCACCTTCACCCACCTCGACGCCACCACCGAGCTGTCCCGCGACATCGCCGCCCAGGGCATCTACCCGGCGGTGGACCCGCTGTCGTCGAGCTCCACCATCCTGACTCCCGAGGTCGTCGGCCAGCGCCACTACGACGTGGCCCAGCGGGTGAAGAAGACGCTCCAGCGCTACAAGGAGCTCCAGGACATCATCGCCATCCTCGGCCTCGACGAGCTGGCCGAGGAGGACAAGGTCATCGTCTCCCGGGCCCGGCGCATCCAGCGCTTCCTTTCCCAGCCGTTCTTCGTGGGCCAGGTCTTCACCGGCCTGGAGGGCATCTACGTGCCGGTGGCCGACACGGTGGAGAGCTTCGCCGCCCTCGTCGACGGCGAGCTCGACGACCTGCCCGAGCAGGCCTTCCTCAACGTGGGCGACGCCGACTCGGCCCGGGCCAAGGCCAAGGAGATCTCGAGCTAGTGCTTCGACCTCATTCGTTCGCTTCGCTCACTCCATTCGGTCGAGTTGGATCGTGCTCCGGCGGGCGAGCGGAGCTCGCGCCGCCTCCGCCCTGTCCCTTCCCGGTGTCCGCAGCCGCAGAGGCCGCCTGCGGCGGCGAGTGCGGCCACGGACCTCGCCGCTGCGAACGCGGCGAAGGTTCGCGGCCAGGGCACTAGCCATGACCCTCCAGGTCGAGCTGGTGTCACCCGAGCGCATCCTGTACTCGGGCGAGGCCACGATGGTCGTGTGCCGCACGGCGGGGGGCGAGATCGCCTTCATGACCGGCCACACCCCGTTCCTGGGCGCCCTCGGCATCGGCGTCGTGCGCATCCACCAGGAGGGCGGCGGGGTGGTGAAGGCGGCCGTCCACGAGGGCTTCGTCGAGGTCAAGGACAACCGGGTGATCATCCTCTCCGACGTGGCGGAGCTGCCGGACCAGATCGACGCCGAGCGGGCCCGGCGGGCCCGGGAGGACGCCGAGCGGGGCCTGCGGGAGGCGCCCGAGGAGGAGCGGGAGGCAGCCGAGCGCCGCCTGCGCCGGGCCGAGGTCCGCCTGGAGCTGGCCGGCGCCTGAGCGCCGCCGGCCCGAGGGGTGGCGGCCGCGGAAGGAGCGGCTCAGCTCGCGCCCTGCGCCTGCGCCATCCCTGCGCCCGGCCCACCTGCCCCCGCAGAGGCCCCGGTCGGCAGCGATGCAGCCCGATGCGTCGGACCGGAGCAGATGGCAGTGGTGGGCGGCGTGGGATATCCGCACTCCATCAGGTCAGCAGGAAGGTCACCAGTCGCCCCCGCCGCCCGCCCTTCGGTCCGGCCGCGCGCGACCCGGCACGCGGAGCGGCCTGACGACAACGAGGCGCGTTAGTCCGCCCACCGTGGACTCGTGACATGGATTGCGGAGCGCGGTTACCGGGCGCCCCGCGACCGCACTACGCCGGCTATCTCGCGCCCGCGGTGTCCCCGGCACGAAGATCGTCTGCAAGGCGCTGCCCGGTACGGTGGCCACCGGACTCTGATCAGACGGTGGTGAGGGCGTCGCAGATGGCGGCGCGGGCGAAGCGCAGCGTCTCATCGTCGGTGAGGCGATGCCCACGGGCCGCCGCCGTCGTTGCCATGTCTGGACCGAGGGCACTGGCGACGGCTTCTTCGGCGTCGCGGAGCCGCTCTGCGTCCGCACCGAACGCCGGTGCCGCCGTTGAGGCTCGCCGGATGGCGGCCAGGAGGACGGCGGCGTCCTCGTGCCGCCCCATCCGCAAGAGGAGGACCACCAAGCTGCGTAGCGCCGTCCACTGTTGGGTCCAGTTGGCCGCCGCGTGCCAGTGGTCGATCACATCCAGGAAGGAGCGGAGCGCGTAGCCGAGCTCACCGTACCGGCCGCGCAGCGACGTCACGGTCACGAGGGCCACGCCCAGCACGAACTGGTTCCGGGCCCGACGCGCCGCGGCCATGCTCTTCTCGAGGGCCTCGATGGCGCGGTCCGGGTCACCGACGCTGAAGGCCTCGCCGGCCGCGTAGTGCGCCCAGGCCACGCATGTGGGGCTTCCAGTCGGGCGCGCCTCGGCCTCGGCGGCTTCGGCGAGGCGCAGCGCCCCGTCGAGGTCGCCTTGGTAGCCGCGGATGAGGGCGTGGTTCCCGAGCATGAGGGCAGCGTGGTAGGCGTCCCCTGCGGCTCGGGCGCTCGCCAGAGCGTCGCCGTACCACGAGAACGCCGCGTCCAGCCGTCCTTCGAAGAAGGCCACGTCGCCGAGGACGTGGGCCGGGAATCGCCGCTCGGGATCGTCAGGCGCCGCGCTCTGAAGCGCCTGGCGGCCGAGCTGGGCCGCCAGGGTCCGGTCCCCACGGACCCAGGCCCCGTTGGCGGCCGAGGACGCTGCCGCCGCGAAGCCGGGAAGGCCGGCCGCCCCAGGTGTCTGCACGGCCCACTCGGCCCACTCGTACAGCTCGAAGCGGTGCCGGAAGAAGGCGTGCCAGTGGAGGGCAGCCGACAACCGGAGGGCGAGCTCGAGCGCGTGCGCTCGGGCCCAGGTGTGGGCCACCCGGAGGTTGGCCAGCTCCCTGTCGAGCAGCGCCGTCGCATCCGTCTCATGGGCCGACCGGAGGAGCGGCTCCGCGTCTTCCGCCACGGAAACGAAGTGGCGAGCGTGGCGCGCCGCAGCATGCGCGACCTCCCCTCGGGCGTCGAGCCGCTCCCGGGCGTACTGCCTGAGCGTCTCGAACAGCCGGTAGCGGGTGGGCGAGCCGGGGCGGGCAAGCACCATGGAGCAGTCCACCAAGCCGCCCAGCAGCTCGAGCATGTCGTGGCCTTCCGGCGCGCATACGGCCTCGGCGGCGGCAAGGTCGAAGTCGCCGGCGAAGGCGGCCATGCACTCGAAGGCCCGCTGCTGTGGTTCCTCCAGCATCGTGTACGACCAGTCGATGGTCCGCCTGAGGTCGCGGTGCCGTCCCGCGTCGGCGGATCTTCTGCCGACGAGCAGGCGAAGTGGGTCCTGGAGGCGGTCGGCGATCTCCCGCGGTGACAGAACGCTGACCCACCGGGCAGCCAGCTCGATGGCCAGCGGCAGTCCGTCGACCCGCCGGCAGATGTCGGCCACCGCCGCTGCCGTGTCCCCGGTGAGGGCGAATCCCGGGTCCGCCGCCCGAGCCCGCTCGGCGAACAGTTCGAGCGCCGGTGTTGCATACAACGGGGAGTTCGGCTGGGCGCCGGGGAAGGGCAACGCCAGCGGTTGGACGTGCCAGACGTGCTCGCCCAGCGTGTCGAGGGGTTGACGGCTCGTGGCCACGACGTCGATGGACGGGCACCCGTCGGTCAGCGCCCGGACCAGGGAGCGCACCTGGTCGAGGAGGTGCTCGCAGTTGTCGAGGACGAGGAGCAGGTGCCGGCCGCGGAGCGCCGCCACGAGGTCGGCGAGCGGATCCGCGCTGGGCACCGGTCCGATGGCGACGGCCGCGGCCACGGCGTGGGCCGCGGCGCCTCCCGAGCGCAGCGGCGCCAGTTCGCACAGCCACGCGCCGTCCCGGTAGTCGGGGGCCAGTCTTCGGGCGCACTCGGCCGCCAGCCGCGATTTGCCGACGCCGCCGGCGCCGACGAGCGTCACGATCCGGCATCGGGCCACCAGCCTGGCGAGCCCAACGAGGTCGGTGTCGCGTCCGACGAAGCTGTCCACAGGAGCGGGTAGGTTCCCCGCCGGCGACGCATGCGTCGGCGCGATGGTCCCATCGCCGGGGCGCGCGCTGTCGCCGTGGCCGGCGCCGGCCTCACGGCCGAGGGCGTCGAGGTAGACGCGCTCGGTCTCCGGCGAGGGGGCGACGCCAAGCTCCTCGGCCAGCCGCCGGCGGCACAGCTCGTAGACCCGCACGGCCTCGGCCCGCTCGCCGACGTCGAGAAGCACTCGCATGAGGACCACGTACTGCCGCTCCGCCAAGGGGTCGAGGGCCACGGCCTCTCGGGCACAGCGCACGGCCTCGGCCGTCTCCCCGAGCCGCGCCCGTGCCCGGGCGGCCAGGCCAAGTCCCTGCACGAGCAGCGCCCGCAGGTCGTCCCGCCTGGTGTCGAGCCAGGGGGCGTCGATGTCAGGCAGAAGAGGCTGCCGAGCGGACTCGGTGCACATCGAGGCCGCTGCCAGCGCCCCTTCCCAGTCCCCCGCTCGGAAGGCCGCCTCGCCCCGCTCCAAACCGGCGGGGACGGTGTCGACGTCGACCACCGCGCCAGCGGGCAGGCGCAGCTCATAGACCCTCGCCGAGCTGATCAGCATCGCCCCGGCGTCGAAGCCGTGCGAACGGAGTAGCGCCCGCAGCCGGGACACCACGACGGAGAGGTCGCGCTCCCACGAGGCCGGCAGACGGTCGGGCCACAGCAGCTCGGCCAGCTCGTCTCGCGAAACCGGCCGGTGGTGGGCGGCCAGGTAGGCGAACACCGAGCGTGCTTGCCGACCCGGAAAGGCACGTTCGTCCACGACGCTTCCGCCGCCGTTGACGACCCGTAGCCGCCCCGTCAGCTCGATCCTCACGTCACACCGCTCCCGCAACCGGACGGCAGCATCATGGCAAAGGCCCTTTCGTACCGTCATGCCAGTGCTCGGGGGTGGGCCCCGGGGATGACACGGCCCCAGGATCGCGCTGGACGGCCGGGAGAGGAGGCACACCATGACGGTCGCCACTTGGAAGGAACTGCCCGACGAGCTGGGCGTTGATGAGCTGGTGTCCCGAGGTGAGGAGTGGGGGGAGCTGCGGGTCCGCTACATCGAGTTCCCCGCCGGCGTCGACGTCACTCCGATGATGCAGGGACTGCCCGGCGATCTCTGCACCTGCCCGCATTGGGGGTACGTGCTCGAAGGGTCCATCCACCTGCGGTATGCGGACGGGACCGACGAGGTCACCAAGGCGGGCGACCTGTACTACTGGCCGGCGCCGCACACCGCTTGGACCGAGGAACCGGTGAAGTTCATCGAGTTCAGCCCGGCGGAGGAGATGGCTCGCGTGCTGGCGCACGTGAAGGCGAAGCTGGCGGCCGGATCCTGACGTCCGGGACGGTCACCGGGACGACGCAACCAGCGGCCACCGTAGCGAGCCCCCTGGACCTGTTCCGGGTGGACGGCCAGGTCGCCCTCGTGACGGGGGCGAGCTCCCGGGCTGGGGGCTCGGTTCGCCGCGGTGCTCGACGCGGCCGGCGCCAGCGTCGTCCTCACTGCCCGGCGTACCGACCGGCTGGAGAAGGTGGCCGCCGGCCTGACGAGGCCGTCGCTGCCGGTCGTGGCCGATCTCCGCGACGGCGACGCCGTCGATGACATGGTGGACGCGGCCCTCGAGCGGTTCGGCCGGCTCGACATTGTCGGTCAACAACGCCGGGGCCGTGGGCGCCGTACCCGCTCTTGACGAGGCGCGCGCCGACCTCGAGGATGTCTTCCGGGTCAACGTGGCGGCGCCTTTGCACCTGGCGCAGCTGGCAGCACGGGCGATGGCCGACCGGGGAGGAGGCGCCATCGTGAACGTCGCGTCCATCGCCGCCCTGGTCGGCATGGAGGTGGTGCCCATGGCCGGCTACGGGGCGACGAAGGGAGCCCTCGTCGCCCTGACACGTCACCTCGCGGTGCAGTGGAGCAGCCTGGGCGTGCGCGTGAACGCGTGACCCCGGGCTGGGTGTCCACCGAAATGTCGGAACCAGCTCTCGCCGACGAGCGCGTCTCGGCGTGGATCGGCCAGCGGACACCGCTGGGCCGGCCCGCGTCCGTCGAGGACCCCGACGGCGCCCTCCTGTTCCTGGCCAGCCCAGCCAGCCGGCACGGCCAGGTCCTCACCGTCGACGGCGGCTGGACGGCCAGGTAGCGGCGTCGCGACGCGCATCCTCGGCCAGGCCGAGGCGGTCACCCAGACGGGCGGCCACCTCGCAGTGCCCCGAGAGGCTCCGCGCTCCATGCCCGGATCGGCCATCGCCGCCACCACCCGGCTCCGGCGGCGGTGCAGCGGGAGGTCCTCAGCCAGATGACGCACGAAGAAGTGCGTGCGCTCCCCTGGCTGCGCGCCCAGCATCGGCGCCATCGTGGCGTTGAACGCCACATCGTCGCCGCCGGCCAGCACCGCCGTCTCCGACGCGTCCGACGTGCACCCCAACAACCGCAGCAGTGCCACGTCGTAGACACACGAGCGCGCCGAAGCGTCCAACCCCAGTGCGTCGGCGACCTCCAGGGACAGCGAGCAGGTACGAAGGCCGCACTCCATCGGGCTCGCCTGTCCCAAGGTCCGACCCCAACGACAGCGCGATCGTCAGCTAGGCCAAACGCCCGACGCAGCCCGCTCGGTCACCTCACGACTCTTCCAGGCCTGCCAGACGCGGGCTCGTGAACGCTCCGCGAGCGGCGACGTTCGGCAAGGGTCGCCGCGAACGCGCCATAACGGTTCAGCGTGCGGTCCGACCGTCATCAGGAAGCGCCGGAACACCCTTCCCTGCCGAGGGGGCGCCCGCAGCACGGCGTCAATCCATGCAGCGCAGGAAGCGACGGGGTGGAGCTGTTGGCCAGCCGCTCGACACCAGTGACCTGGGGCGAGCCCGTTCGCTATGCGCTCGGGACGTTGATGCGGTCGACCCTGCGAATTGCTCATGCAGCATCACGACGCCCCGCTCGCCGAGCGGACCGTCTTCTGTCGCACCAGGTCGACGGCCGTCTCGCTGAGACGCCCGAAAACCTATTTCACGGAGTCCGAAGAACTGCCAACTTCTTGACCGATCCGGCATGAACAGCGCCTCATCATGCACGCCACCGCCGTCTTCCACACGTATGAGGCCCGAGAAGTGCCGGACATCCGTTACCGGAGTGGCTGCGGCCGCCCCTCCAGGCACCTCTCGTCGCCTGGGCGCTCCGCCTTGCCCGCCCGCCCGAGCCGTTGCGCACCCGCCCCTGATCTGGGCCTCCGGACGCCGGGCCCGGGGGTTGACGGCGCGGCCATCGACTCCCCCGGCGACCGCCCGATACCGGCACGAGTAGATGCGCCCGGTAAGGGACCACCGCACAATTACTTCGACGCGGAGGCCCGCCGACGAGCTGGCTTTGATGGCGTGAGGTCGTAGTTCCACTCGCCGTGCCAGTCGTGCGGGCTGAGTGGGACGGCGGCGAGTTCGTCG
>JBOGHR010000183.1:0-4180 GCA_050744905.1 Acidimicrobiales bacterium | reverse complement strand
GGGCGGGAGGGAGGGCGGCGACGGCCCTGGCGTCGCACGGGTCCACCGCCGCCGCCAGCCCGTCGAGCAGGCGGGCCTCGTCGGCCAGGAGGGCGGCCTGGCGGGCCAGGACGGGCACGACGTCCCGCCCGGCCACGGCGGCCAGCAGGGGGAGCACCTCGGCCCGCACGCGGTTGCGCACGAAGGCGGGGTCGGCGTTGGACGGGTCCCGCACCGGGACCAGGCCGGCCCGGGCGCACACCGCCTCGGTCTCGGCCCGCCGCAGGGCCAGCAGCGGCTTCCGGGGGCCGGCGCGCATCCCCGCCAGCCCGTCCACGCCGGCGCCCCGCAGCAGGTTGACCACGACCGTCTCGGCCTGGTCGTCGGCCGTGTGGCCGGTGGCGGCGCCGGCGGGCAGAGCGGCCCGGCGGGCCTGGCGGGCCCGCGCCTCGAGGTTGGGGCCGGGCGCCACCGTCACCCGGTGGGCCACGAAGCGGGCCCCGAGCCGGGCGGCGGCGTCGGCCACCACCCCCGCCTCGGCCGCCGAGCCGGGGCGCAGGCCGTGGTCGACGTGGTGGGCGGTGACGTCGCAGCCGGCGGCGGTGGCCAGCACGAGCAGGGCCAGCGAGTCGGGCCCGCCCGACACCGCGCAGGCGAGGGCGCTGCCCGCCGGCGGGAAGGTGCAGCGGCCGAGCAGTTCGGCCGGAGGCGGACCCGTCGCGGGAACGTCCCGGATCCGGTTCGCTCCTGCGGCCGGTTCGGGGTGCTGCACGGGTCGGCCGCCCCCGCCGGCCTAGGCGGCGCTGCCCGTCGCGGCCCGGACCCGGTCGATCCAGGTGCCGGGGGCGCGGATCTCCGCCAGGCTCGGGAGCCACTCGGGGCCCCGCCACACGTGGTCGAGCAGCTCGGTGCCCCCCTCCGCCTCCACCGCCTCGATGAAGCGCTCGCCCTGCTCGTACTGCTTCAGCTTGGCCTCCAGCCCCACCAGCTGGCGGAGCAGCCTGGAGGCGCCCCGGGCCTCGGCCCGGCGCTGGCGGAGCACCCGCCCGAAGCGGTCGGCGCTGGGCACCAGGTGGGCCCCGGCCCGGTCCATGGTGACGTCGCCGTGGCCCTCCAGCAGGCTCATGAGCCCCGCCACCCGGTCCAGCATGGCCTTCTGCTCGGGGCCGGCCAGCAGGGCGACGAGGCCGCCGTCGGCCAGCGGGCTGCGGCCGGCGCGGACCTCGTCGACGGCCCGGCGCAGGGCCTCCACGAAGCGCTTGGGATCGGGGTCGACCTGGTCGAGGCAGCCCTCGACCAGGGCGAGGAAGTGGGGGCGCAACCACGGCACGCCGGTGAACTGGAGGCGGTGGGTCACCTCGTGGAGGGCCAGCCACAGGCGGAACTCCCGGGGCGGGAACCCGAAGCGCTTCTCCAGCCCGATGATGTTCGGCCCCACGAAGTAGACCATGTCCTGGTCCTCGGGGCGCTCCTCCTCGACGATCAACAGGTCGTACTGGCCGAGCACGCGGCTCGCCATCCACCCGAGCAGGGTGCCGAGCTGGACGCCGGTGACGGTCCGGCTGACCGGGGCCATGGCGCCGGAGGCCAGCCGGGGGCCGACCTTGTCGGTGAGGGGCCGGAGGAGGCGCTGGAACGACGCGACGTTGGCCGAGACCCACCCGGCCCGGTCGGTGACCCGGGCCCGGGCCGGGCCGGCGGCCGAGCGCAGCCCGGTGGCCGCCTCCACCAGCTCCTCGGCCCGGGCGGTCAACTCGGCGAAGTCGGGCTCCAGCGAGGCGTAGTGGTACGAGCGGGCCAGCGGCTCGTCGCCGGCCACCCGGATGGCGACCTTCTCGGCCAGGTCCCAGGAGATCGCCTCGGGCGACGGCACGGCCTACTGCCGGGGGTACTTGTTGGCCGTCACCTTCACCAGGTACCCCACGACGAGCCCCACGACCGCCAGCAACGACGGCAGGAGGATGGCGATCCCGATCCAGTAGTGCCAGACCTTGGCGGCCAGGAGGGCGTGCATGGGGCGATGGTAGGCCCGGGGCCGCCCGTTCGTCGGATCGGGGCGGGCCCGTGGGCGCCGGTCAGGCGATCTTCCTGCCCCGGGTGCGGGGCACGGCCATCGGCTCGTGCTCGTAGCAGAACTTGCCGCTGTTGTACATGGACAGCCGGGTCCCGCAGCCCGGCTCCTTGCACACCCGTCCCTTCCCGAAGGACCGCGACGGCCGGTCGCTGCCGGTGAAGGGCGTTCCCTGGACGGCTCGCTCACTGGCCATGACGCTGTTCACAACCGCTAGGCGAACGGTGGCATTCCCAGCCCGAAGCCCTCCCCCGCGCCGTACTCGGCCTGGAGGGCGAGGGTGATGCGGACCCGCAGCGCCTCGGGCACCACCTCCCGGCACTTGCGGGCCACCAGCTGGCGCAGCTCGGCCTCGAAGTCGAACGCCTCCAGGCACGGGAGGCACTCGTCGAGGTGGCTCTTCACCAGGGCCATGCGGGCCTCGTCCAGCTCCCCGTCGAGGTAGTGGTAGAGCCGCTCCACGGCGTCGGCGCACTTGCCGTGGTCGTGCATCAGTCCCGGTTCCCGACGAGGCCGCGGTTCATACCGTAATCGTGCAACGCCTTCTGCAGCGCCCTTCTTCCCCGGTGCAGCCGGCTCATGACGGTTCCCATGGGGACGTCCATGACCTCGGCGATCTCCTTGTAGGAGAAGCCCTCCACGTCGGCGAGGAGGACGGCCATCCGGAAGTTGTCGGGAAGGCTCTCGAGGGCGCCCTTGACGTCGTCGTCGGTGAAGCGCTCGAGCACCTCCTCCTCGGCGCTGCGCCCCGCCGCCGCCGCCTCCAGCCCGCCGAGGCGGTGGTACAGGTACAGGTCCTCCACGTCGTCCACGTCGGCCTGCTCGGGCCGGCGCTTCTTGGCCCGGTAGGCGTTGATGTAGGTGTTGGTGAGGATGCGGTAGAGCCAGGCCTTGAGGTTGGTGCCCTCCTGGAAGGTGGCGAACGACCGGTAGGCCTTGAGGTAGGTCTCCTGGAGCAGGTCCTCGGCGTCCGCCGGGTTGCGGGTCATGCGGAGGGCGGCGCTGTACAGCGACGGCATGTGCTCCATCGCCTGGTCGGCGAACGCCGCCTGTGACGCCATCCCCGGACCCTACCCGGGCCGCCCCCCCTCGCACCCGCGCCGCCCGCCCAGCCGGTTGGCCAGCTCCACGACCTTGGCGTAGACGGCCGCTCGCTCGGTCATCAGCTGCTCGATCTTGCGGACGGCGTGGAGCACCGTGGTGTGGTCCCGGTCGCCGAAGGCGCGGCCGATGGCCGGGAGGCTCTCGTCGGTGAGGGAGCGGCAGACGTACATGGCGGACTGGCGGGCCAGGACCAGCGAGCGGCTGCGGCTTTGGCCGCGGAGGGCCTCGACGCCGACCCCGAAGACGGCGGCCGCCTCCTCGATGATGCGCTCGCACGTGAGGGCGTGGCCGGCGCTGCCCAGGTACGCCTGCAACGAGGCCCGGGCGCCGGCCAGGGTGACAGGCCGGTCGTCGAGGGCGGCGTCAGCCATGACCCGGGTGAGGGCGCCCTCCAGCTCGCGCACGCTGCGGGTGACCGAGGCGGCCACGGCCGCCAGCACGTCGTCGCCGACCTCGACGCCCCGGGCCGCCGCCTTCCGGGCCAGGATGGCGACCCGCGTCTCGAACTCGGGGGCGCCCAGGTCGGCCACCAGGCCGCTGGCGAACCGGCTGCGGAGCCGGTCGGACAGGGTGGGGATGGCCCCCGGGTGGCAGTCGGCGCTGAGGATCACCCGGCCGCCGGCCGCCGTGACCTCGTTGAAGGTGTGGAAGAGCTCCTGCTGCGTCTCGACCTTGCCCTCCAGGAACTGGAGGTCGTCGACGAGCAGGAACGAGCAGCTCCGGTACCGGCTGGTGAACCCACCGGCCGGGCTGGCCTCGATGCCGGCGATGAACTCGCCGGTGAACCGCTCGCAGGTGACGTACCGCACCTCGTCGCCGGGCGAGTGGCGCCGGACGTGGAGGCCGATGGCTTGCAACAGGTGCGTCTTGCCGTTGCCGGAGTTGCCGTGGATGAACAGGGGGTTGTAGGGACACACGGTGCTCTCGGCCACGCCCAGGGCGGCGTTGTGGGCCAGGCGGTTGGACCTGCCGACGACGAAGGCCTCGAAGCTGAGCCGGGGGTCCAGGGCGTCGGCGGCGGGGGGC
>JBOGHR010000182.1:0-20455 GCA_050744905.1 Acidimicrobiales bacterium | reverse complement strand
GCCTGCGGGCCCTCGTGGCAGAACTCCACGAGCTCACCCTCGCGATAGTCGAAACCGAACTCAGCCGCCCCAAGCGCTAAGCCGAACCCGGCCAGCCCCACGCCCCAAGAAGTGCGAAAGTCCACTGTTTGAGGGTTGGGTTGCTGGTGGCCCAGACCAACGCCTCCGTCTTCATCGGCTCGCGGCTGAGAAAGCGCCTGCGCCTGTTGGCGGAGTCTGGCCACGAGGCTGCTTCCCCTCCCTGCCCGGGGTTTGGAACCGCCTGATGACCGGCCCAGACGTCCAATGGCGCCGCGACGGCGGCAGATGATACGGGTGCGGCTCCCCTGGAGGGACCATCTCGAGGGCGCTGACCAGGGGTTCTCCACCGGCAAGTGAACGACGGACCTCTCATTCGCCCGTCCGTGATGGGAGGTTCCAGGGCCCGGCAGCGTTATGAGGCGGATGGGCGCCGAGGCGGTCTTGAAGCTGCGGGCGGTGCGCTGCAACGGTGACTTGGACGACTACTGGCAGTTCCACCTGGACAAAGAACGACACCGGGTCCACGAAGCCCGCTACGCGAACGAGGTCATCCCGCTGGCTGCGTAGTCACTCCTACGGAGCCGGATACGAAGACGCCCGCCCGTGGGCGTGAGGCGTGTCCCCAAACGCGCATCCCCGTAGCGCCGCGTGCACCTGTCCCTGACCGCCGGGTCAGCGTGGTGGTCAGCAGTCGGCCATGGCATCGAGTGCGGCGCAGACCTGTTGGCGTCCACCGACGCCGAGCTGGCCCAGCCTTGTGGTGAGCACAGACTTCGGCACTGCGGCGAGGTTGTCGAATGTGGCGACGCTGTCGCGGTCGATCCCTTCATCGGCACCAACAGGGATGCACGTCGGGATGTCGCGGATCGTACTGGTGACCGGTGCCACCACGACGTTGTTCAGTACGGGGATCACCTCATCCCGAGAGATCACGAGTACGGGACGTCGCTTCCGGTTCGGCGTCTCCATCAGCCAGATCTCCGCCTAGGCTACCACGGCTCGGCCTCGGTCATCGCGATCGCGCTGGCCATGGCCAGTTCATCGTCGTCCGGAGTCTGCGGCTGTTCGCGGTACGACTGAGCGATGGTGGCACCGACGCGGGCGCGGCGGACCGAGTCCGCGAGGTGGTGGACGCCACGCCGGATGACAGCAGAGCGGCTCTCCCCGAACCCCGCGTCGACGAGATCGTCGATCAACGCGAGCTCCTCGTCGGTGAACCTTGTCGGTACTGGGGTCGTCATACGGATCAGTATACGCGTCGTAGATCAAAAGGCGCTGCCCGTCGGCATCGCTACCTGCCTCGGGCCGCCCGACTCCGGCACGACGGCGCCGCACGGCTACGCCACGTCGGTGGTGCGCAGGAACGCCGGCCGACAGAGGCTCGGCGACCGGGCACCTGTCCGGAATTCGGAGCGGATCGCGTCCCAGTCCCAGGGATGGGTGGGCGACTGAACGCGGGGAACGCCACGTCGGCGCGCGTCACGCCGCGGTCCGCTCGGCGCGAGTGAGGAGGGATCCGGGATTCCTATGTCGACGCCTGAAGGTTCCTCAACCCGAAGCATTGCCGCTCGGTGGCGTTCAAGATGCGAGGCCCTCGAGCACGACGGCGACGTCATCCGGAGACGGCATCGCCGCGATGAATGAGGCCACCCGACCTGCCGCGTCACGGAGCGACGCGTCGGTCAGCAGCCCTTGGACGGCGCCGTGCGCCGCAGCGGGCGTCACCTCGGCGGGCTCCAGCGAGAGCCCCGCGCTCGCCGAAGCCACGGCCCGGGCGTTGAGGAACTGGTCGGCGCCCTGCGGCAGGCACAGCTGGTGTCACCCACGAAGACGCCATGGACGCCCTGCGGTTCCGCCTCGAGAAGATGACCATCGAGGACTTCACCAAACGCGCCGAAGGCGGTCACGAGGACGAGGCGATCGGCAACGGGCGGATCCTCCACTACACGCGCCGCAGCCCCGAGGACGTCGACACCGTAACGGACAGGTTCGGGTGGGTGCGGCTGGTCGATCCCGACGGCGGCGGCGGATTCGGCTGGCAGCCGATCAAGCGGGCCCGGATCTCCAACGAAGAGCTTGTTCAGTCGGCGGCGCTGGAAGGAACGCCGTTCGAATGGGGAGGTGACCCGAGCGGAAGCAAGGGGACGGTGCGCGGCCGATCGACCCTGCCGTCGAGGCGTTCTTCGACCAGCTCAACGTGGTCAGCGCCCCTCGGCGGCCGTCGAGCGCGAGGCGCGCCAGTTGGCCGAGAGCGGCGAGGTGCCCCTGGTGCCCGACAGGGACCGCAGCACCCGACCACACCTCGACGCTGTGGGCAACTCCTGCACGGTTGAGTCCCGGTACGCCTCCGCCATGGCAGTGGTGACCCAAGATCGCTGGTTGCGCTGGCCGGGAGGGCTCACCGCGCTGGTGCCCTGGCTCAGCCCCGACGCCGTAGAGCCCGCCGACGAGGGCGTCCGGCGCCGCCGGCGTACTGGTCGGGCGCGTCTTCAGCGGGGAGTCGATGTTCCACGTCGTCTCCGGCGCCTCGAAGGTGGCCGTCGTCGACCTCTGCGGGCGCTTGGCGCGCGCCGGCGTGGTCCTCCTCGACACCGAGGACCAGAGCGACCATCTGGCGCAGCTCGGTCAGGTGCCCATGGCACGCAAGACGTTTGTTGAGTCGGTCCATCACCTTCGCGAAGAGCGGAACGAGCGGCCCTCCCCACGAGCCGCCTTTCCGTGGAGGGGCTCGTGGCCGTACGAGGAGAACCAACGCCGAGTCGTGGAGACCGGCCGTGACGAGCAGCCAAGGGGCGTCAGCGTCGGGTTGACCGGTCACGCGGATGGGCGATCCGACCTGGCACCACGCAACTTCGCTGGGCGGTCCCAGCACCCTGCACCGGCACGGCTGCGGCGCACGGTAAGCGCCGCCCGTCTCTGGTGCGCCAGCTCGTGCCGAGCGCGTCCCTCTACTCGTCGTCCCCGTCCTTGTCCTCGTCGTCGGCGAGGTCGGCGGCGGCGTAACGGGTGTGCCAGACCTGCTCGTAGATCTCCACCAGGATCCCGAGGACGTACGCGAAGAAGCTGAGCAGCGCGGCCGACACGAAGGTGCTTGCCACCACCGCCGAGATGGTCACTGTCTCGTCCTCGGCGCTCGACAAGTCGTTGCTACCGGCCACGCTGAGCGCCAAGATGAAGCCGCCGAGGAGGCTGAGAACGGCCAAGACCTTGAACGTCGTCGCCACGAGCAGCGCCGTCCCGAAGCGGATCTTGCCGATGGACTCGTGTTGCATCCGGCCTGTCTAGCGCCGCGGCGTACACCGGGCCGGGTATGTCGGCGTCTCGGTCGCCGGCGCCAGACAACTTCCGGCGCAGGGGGCGAAGCGGGAGCGAGTTCTGGTCGCCCGATATCGGCACGAGCACGTGCACTCGGCAACGCCGGCTCGCTCCCAGCGCCCGTAGGCGAGACACTGTGGCGATGTTCGAACGCTTCACCGACCGTGCTCGCCGAACTCTCGTTCTGGCGCAGGAGGAAGCGCGCCTGCTCGACCATGGCTACATCGGCACCGAACACATCCTCCTCGCCCTGGTCCATGAAGGCGAGGGCGTCGCGGCGAAGGCCCTGGAGGCGCTCGGGATCTCGCTCGAGGCGGTACGGGAGAAGGTCGCGGAGACGATCGGTCCGGCAGGCGAGCGGACTACGGGGTCACCGCCCTTCACGCCAAGGGCCAAGAAGGTGCTGGAGATGTCGCTGCGGGAGGCACTGCAACTCAACCACAACCACATCGGCACCGAGCACCTCCTTCTCGGCCTGGTCCGCGAGGGCGAGGGCGTCGGGGCGCAGGTCCTGGTCAACCTGGGTGCGGACCTCGGGCGCGTTCGCGACCAGGTCCTTCAACTCCTGTCCGGCTACGCGGCAATCGGCGATCCCCGAGCCGGCGTCGCCGGGGAGGATGTTGCGAAAGCGGAGATCCCCGCTCCACCGGCCGCCTTGTTCGCGTGGGAGGACGCCGAAGTCCTCCTTCGCCCACCGTCGCTCCTTGCCGATGCACGGACGGATCGGTGCGAGCTCGATGGGGTGGTCTACCAGACGTGCTCCTACCTACCCCGTACGCCTGCCGAGATCCATGTGTCGGTGGCCGGCGCCATCGTGTCGCGAGAGGCGTTCGACGCGTACACACGCGCTCACGTCCCCGACGCCGAGGTGATCGATGGGCTTGGAGACGCCGCTGCCTTCAGCCCGTCCCGGCAGGCGCTGCGAGTGCTGACAGGCTCGACGTTGATCGTGATTCACACCCGCCGGCACGCCGAGCCCAAGGAGCTGACCATGGCTGCGGCTCGACGGGTACTGGAGAACCTGTCGAGGGGAGTCTCTCCCGGCGAGCCGTGATGGCGAGCGGTCTCGAAAGAGCCACGTGCGGCCCCCGCCGCTGGTGGCCCTGTCAAGATCGCCGTTCCGGGGCTCGGGCAGGGCCCAACGGCTCCCAGGCGGTGCAGGTTTGCCAGCTGCAGGCCTGAGTCGCCGGCCTGGCGGGCCGGGCGGCGCGCACGGGGGACCGGATCGAGCTGGCCACCACGACGCCGGTGCCGGATCTGGCCGAGCTGTGCGGCTGGGCGGTGGCCTTCGGCATCGACGTGCGCGACCTCCGGGTCAGCCGCCCGAGCCTCGAGGACGTGTACCTGGCGCTCACCGGAGCGGCGCCCGAGTGAACGGCGCCGCGCTCGTCTGGCACCAGTTCCGCTACGACCAGAAGACGTTCTGGCGCCAGCCCGAGGCGGTGTTCTTCATCGTCGCCCTGCCGCTGATCTTCCTGTTCCCGTTCGTGTCGATCTTCGGAAACGAGCCGATCGACGTCCGCGGCGCCGAGGTGAAGGGCGCGACCTACTACGTCCCCGGGATCGTGACCCTGGCGGTGATCTCGGCCACGGTGCTGAACCTGGCCATCGCCCTCACCATCGCCCGGGAGCGGGGGCTGCTGAAGCGGGTCCGCAGCACGCCGATGCCGCCGTGGGCCTTCATCGTCGGGCGCATCGGCACGGCGAGCGTCGTCACCTTGTTGCTCGTGACCGCGGTCGTGGTGCTGGGCCGCCTCGTCTACGGCGTCACGGTACCCACCACCACGACGTTGCCCGCCCTCGTGGTGGCGGCGCTCGTCGGGACCGCCTCGGGGTGCGCGCTCGGCTTCGCCCTCTCGTCGATCATCCCGAGCGAGGGCGCGGCCCCCGCCATCGCCAACGCGGTGCTCCTGCCGCTCTACTTCGTCTCGGGCGTCTTCATCCCGACCGAGGACATCCCGCCCGCCATGCAGCGAGTCGGCGACCTGTTCCCGGTGAAGCACATCTTCGAGGCGGTCGTCACCGCCTTCGACCCGTCGACCACCGGCGCCGGGCTCGCCTGGGGTGACCTGGCCGTGGTGGCAGCCTGGGGAGTTGCCGCGGCCGTGGTGGCCACCAAGCGGTTCCGCTGGGCGCCTCGGCGCCGCTGACGGGGCTCGTGGCCTCCGACCCCGTCGGGCCGGTCGTCGGCCACGTCGACGGCCACGGGAGGCTTCGGAGCGGGTCGCCTCCGGCACCGGGAGGCCGAAAGGACCCAGCGGCGGCCGCGTCGGCGACGCCGAGAACGTGCGCATCTCCGACCGATCCGGCGGGCTGTCGGAGGCGACCAAGCGGTCGCGGTGTCCAGCCTGTATGGCTACTGACGGGAGACGTCGAGCCGGCCGCGTCGCTATCCGGGGCCGGCACTCGACCGGGCGCCACGCCCCCGGCTGAGCTGAGGGCCTCCGCCGTCTCGCACCGTTGTCCGCCGCCGCCGTGAACTCTGGCGCCCTGCCGGTCGTCGGTACGGGGGCAGGACGACTCGAGGAGGTCGGCGGCATGCGGCGTGTGCTCAGCGTGTGGTGCTTGGCTCTCGCCGCGTCCGCCGTCGTGCCGGCGGCGCCCGCCGCGGCAGGCGGCGGATGCCACCGGACGACGACGACGGAGGGCGCGGGGGGACACCGTCGACGCCGCCAACCTCTGCTTCACCCCCGGCGTCCTACGCGTCGAACCGGGCGCGGAGGTGACCTGGACCAACCGGGACCTGGTCGACCATGTGGTCGTCGGCACGGGCTGGGCGCTGGAGACGCTGCGCCCGGGCGACGCGGGGACGTTGCGGTTCGCCGCCGAGGGCACGTACCCGTACTCATGCCCCCTGCACCCAGGCATGAACGGCGTTGTGGTCGTTGGCGGTGGGGCGGGCGGCGGCATGCCCGAGGCGGTGGAGCTCGGTGCTGCATCGGCCCTCGCGGCGGGCCGCGCACCGGCGTCGCCAGACCGAACCGGGTCGTCGGGGGCCCTCGAGGCGGGTGCCGCCGGCGCCGTTGGCGGGGTGGTCGCCGGCTTGGCCGGGGGGCGGATGTGGCACCGCTCGCGGCGCCGGGGCTGACCGCCCGGGCGGGGTACGCACCGGGTGCGGGACGATGGGGGGTCGAGAGGGGGTGCATGGACGAGCCTGACCCCGCCACGATGCGGGCGGCGACGGCCGGCGACGTCGACGCCTTCGTTCGGCTCGTCCGCCTGCATCAAGCGCCGGTGTGGCGTTTCCTCCGCCACCTGGTTGGCGACGACGCGCTCGCCGAGGACCTCACTCAGGAGACGTTCCTACGTGTGCACCGGGGCCTGCGGTCGTTCGACGGGCGGAGCAGGTTCTCGACGTGGCTGTTCCGGGTGGCGCGCAACGCCGCCATCGACGAGCTTCGGGCCCGGGAACGGCGCAGCCGCCTCGCTCCCGACCACGCGAGGCACGTCGCGTCGCCCGAGGGCGGCCACGAGCTTCGCGCCGCCCTCGACAGCCTCGACGGGGATCTGCGGGAGGCCCTGCTCGTCGTCGAGGCGAGGAGGGTCTCCGCCGTGAGGTCCTCCGCCACCGCCGGGTTGCCGCAGCGTCCCAGGAGGTAGCCGTAGACCTGGGGAAGGGCGCGGTCGAACAGACCGAGCAACCGGGCCCCGGGGTCCCCCCGGGCAGTGGCGTGGCCGCTCACACCCCCATCGTCGTCCGGGAGAGGGCTCCTCCGACGGCCTCCTTCCCGATTCCCCGTGTCGGGCGTGACGGGACGGCGGCTGGCACACTCGGGCATGGCCATCACGGGTGCCCACGCCCTCCTGTACACCTCGGAGCCGGAAGCGGTGCGGGCCGTCTTCCGCGACGTGTTCAAGTGGAGGCACGTCGACGACGGCGACGGGTGGCTCATCTTCGCCCTCCCGCCCGCGGAGCTCGGCATCCATCCCGCCGAGGGGCCGACCTTCGAGAGCGGAGCGCGTCATCAGCTCACCTTCATGTGCGACGACATCGGGTCGACGATCGAGGAGCTGCGCAGCCATGGCCTCGACGTCCGCGGTGAGCCCGAGGACGAGGGCTTCGGGATCACCACGACGCTCGTCCTGCCCGGCGGCGTCGAGGTGATGCTCTACGAGCCGCGTCACCGCACCGCCATCTGAGGCTGAGCGGCGGTTCGCCGAGCGCCGCGTCAGGTGCGGCGGGCGCCAGCGGCCCTCCTTCCCTTGCTCACCGGCAGCCAGTCAAACGAACGGGCGGGTCGGAACTCATCGCGCCTCGGCAAAGATGGGTCCATGCTCGACCATCTCGGCATCCAGTGCGCAGACGTGGCCGCCAGCGCGGCGTTCTACGATGCCGTCCTCGCGCCGCTCGGCGCCCACCGGTTGATGGAGCCCATCGCCAACGTGATCGGCTACGGGATCCCTCCCAAGCCCGACTTCTGGCTCGGCCCCCAGACCGGCCAGGGGTTCCAGGAGTCGCACATCGCGTTCGCGGCCGCCGACCGGGCGGCCGTGCGCGCCTTCTTCGACGCCGCCGTCCGCATGAACGCCGAGGTGCTCCACGAACCCCGCGTGCGGCCCGAGTACCACGCCGACTACTACGGCGCCTTCGTCCGCGACCCCGACGGCAACAACGTCGAGGCCGTCTGCCACCGGCCCGAGCCCTGACCGGTGATCACGCACATCGCCACGGTCGCCGTCTACGTCGACGACCAGGACGAGGCGGTGCCGGTTCTGGACCGAGGTGGGTTCGAGGTCACCGCCGAGCGGGGCATGGACCCCAGGCCCGCTGGATCGAGGTGGCACCGCCCAAGGCGCGCGAGTGCCCCTGTCGCGAGGACCACGGCGGCGAACGGACCGCGGCCGTGCAAGTTCTCAAGTCTCGCAGCCATCGTGCAGACGACGTTCGGAAATCCTGTTGACATGTCGCGTCGCGAGGCGCAAAGTCGTTGTCCTATGGCACGCATCCGCATCGCCGAACGAACGCTCCAGGGTCGATCCCTGTCGAGCTTCGGCGCGCTCGGGTGCACACCCGGCCAATACCTCGATCATGAGGACCAGCCGGGACGACGCGAGCTTGCCAATGCCGGCAGGCCCGTCGTGCGCTGGTAGTCCGACGCTTCCCGTCTGATCTTCAGCGCTTCGCCGCATCACGCGCTCAACGTCATGCGCGCATTCCACTTGGGCTCGAGCCACGCCGGTGTCGCGGACTCCAAAACCGACGACCTGAGGTTCGACTCCTTCCGAGCCTGCTTCGGCGCACCCGGCAGCCAGTCGGGACACCAGCACCTTGACAACTGCAGAGACATCGTCGTCGAGGCCAGCGCCACCTGGCTTCGACATGGGTCGGTCGCGCCATGGGGCGCAGCTGGCTGTAGACCAGCCGTCTTCCGACGCAGGGGGTTCGATTCCCTCCCGGCCCACTGCGCGCGTCACGCCTGACAGGTAGGGCACCGGGCTCTTACCCCGGACAAGACTGGGTACGAGGCCCAGGGCGCGCACCACGCCGCCGTAGCTCAGCCGGCCAGAGCAGCTGCCCGTCGAGCAGAAGGTCACGGGTTCAAGTCCCGTCGGTGGCGCCACGTCGACGTGGCCGAATGGAGAAGGCACCGGTCTACGAAGCCGGAGAGTGCAGGTTCGACCCCTGCCGTCGACGCTCATCTCGCCGTAGCTCAGTGGACGAGAGCACCGCCCTCCGAAGGCGGGGGTCGCACGTTCGAGTCGTGCCGGCGAGGCGTGACGACATGTCAAGGGCCAACAGGATCTGCACGGTGGCGGCCACCAGAACTGCGCGGTCATGGCCACGGGAGCTGAACGGTGGCGTCCACCAGATCGGTGAGGTCGGTCAGTCCAGGGGCGTCACCCCCTTGCCGGAAGTGGCTTGGGCCAAGCGCACACTGTCGCCGGAAGTGGCGCACAGGTGAGCGTGGTGGAGGAGGCGATCGACCGTGGCCCCGGCGAGGGTCTTGGGCATGATCTCGTCGAAGCCGCTCGGGTGGAGGTTCGAGCTGACGGCCACGCTGCGTCGCTCGTAGGCGGCGTCCACCAGCCGGTAGAGGCCCTCGGCGGCGTCGGACGCCACCGGCAACAGGCCGATGTCGTCCACCACCACCAGGTCCGCCCGCAGGATGCGGGCGATGGCCCGGGTGACGCTGTCGTCGGCCCGGTGGCGGCGGACGAGCACGCCGAGGCTCTCCAGGCTGAACCACGCCACCCGCCGGCCGGCGGCCACCGCGGCGTGGCCGAGGGCCTCGAGGAACATGGTCTTGCCCGTGCCCGACGGCCGGCACACCACCAGGTTCTCCCGTCGCCCCACCCACTCCAGGGTGCGCAGCGCCGCCTGGGTGGGAGCGGGGATGGAGCTCAGCGCCGGGTCCCAGGCCTCGAAGGTCTTGCCGGCCGGGAACCCGGCGGCGGCCAGGCGGGTGGCAGTGGAGGACCGGTCCCGACCGGCCACCTCCTCGACCAACAGCACCCGCAGCACCTCGGCCGGCTCCCAGCGCTGGGCCCGGGCGGTGGCCAGCACCTCGGGAGCGGCCCGGCGGATGTGGGGCAGGCGCGTGCGCCGCAGGAGGGCTTCGAGCTCGTCGTCGAGGGCGGGAGGGGCTGGCGTGCGGGTGGTCACAGCCGCTCCTCGACGCCGAGCCAGCCGGCGAAGCGGCGCAGGCAGTCCCGCAGCTCCTCGAGGCTGGAGCACCCGGAGGTGAAGGTGGCGAAGTCGGCCCGCAGCAGCGGCCCCTCGGCCCGGTCCAGGAAGTCGGCCACGAACAACAAGGTGTCGCCCACCTCGGCCAGCATCACCTGGTCGTCGACGCTGAGGCCAGAGGCGGCCAGGGCGCTCATCGTCCGAACTCCGACCATGCGCCCGTGCCCGACTGCAGGCTGTGGGCCTCGCTGGCCTGGGAGGTGCCGGCATCGCCCCCGTCACCGGCGCGATGGGCCAGGATCGACGCCAGGTCGCCCTCGGCGAAGCGGCTGTAGACGGCGGCGTGGCCGAGGGCCCAGTCGACCGCCTCTTTGCCCGACAGCTTGGCCAGCGCCACCGCCTCGGCCATCTTGGCCCGCACCCTGGATACGCCCACCGCCCCGGCCTCTTTCAGCCACAGCGCGGCGCCGGCCCCGATGGCCAAGAACTCCGCCTCCGCAGCGTTGGCCGCCACCGGGGTGCGATCGAGCGCTCCCTCGGGTGCCGGAGGGAAATGGGAGTCGTCGATGCGGGGATTTCCCGGCGTGGTGCGGCGGTGCCGTGCCACCTCGGCGGGGCCGTCGGGGCCGAGGTGGGTGACGATCACCTCCTCGCCGTGGGTGCGCACCCACACCACCTCGCCGGCCAGGCGGGCCGGCACCGAGTACAAGCACCAGTCGAGGGCCACCATGGGCTGGGGGCAGCCGACGGTGCGGGTCTGGCCGAACGCCGCGGTGTAGGGGTGGGCGGGCAGGCGGTGCAGGCGGGCCCGCTCCTCGCCCAGCATCTCCTCAGGCGCCCGGCGGGTGACCCGGTGGGGCCGGGCGTTGACCTGCTCGCAGAACGCCTCGCAGGCCGCATCCAGCTCGTCCCAGGTGGCGTAGTCGCCGAGCAGGTTGGCCTCGGTGGGCACCAGGTCGGCCTTGGCCACCCGCACGGTGGCCTCCGAGCCACCCTTGGAGGCGGCGTCGGCCGGCAGGCAGGTGGCCACCGTGAGGCCGTAGTGGGCGCCGGCGGCCACCATGTCGGGGTTGCGGATGGCGATGCGGGCCACGTGGTCGACGGTGACG
This sequence comes from Acidimicrobiales bacterium, assembly GCA_050744905.1. Classification (GTDB taxonomy): domain Bacteria; phylum Actinomycetota; class Acidimicrobiia; order Acidimicrobiales; genus DATLFN01. The sequence continues at coordinate 9,385 of JBOGHR010000182.1, read as the reverse complement.
GTCTTTTCGTTGTCGGTCAGGGCGTAGGTGGGGCAACCGCCGAAGCGGCGCAGGGTGGCGTCGATGCAGGCGATGACGGTGGGCAGGGTCTTGTCGCGGATGGGGACCACCACCCGGAACCGGCTCCAGGCCAGCCAGGCGCAGAACAGCCACGTGGCCGCGCCGCCCACCACCGGCCCGGTGCCGTAGTCCCACTGGAACCACAGGCCGGGCTCGGCCACCCAAGGGCGGTGCACCCGGCGCCGGCCGGCCAGGTAGGCCCGGCGCACGCCGGCCACGGCCCGGCGGGTGGTGCGCTCGGAGCCGCCATAGCCCATGGCCACCAACTTGTCGTGGGCCACGTCGGCGCGGACCTTGCCCCTGCTGGCCTCCATCCACTCCTCGAGCTTGGGCAGGAACTCGTCGATCAGGTGGGGCCGGCGGGCGGCGGTGGCGGTCAGCTCGCCGGCGTCGCGGCGGGCCACCCAGTGGGCGACGGTGTGGGGCGAGCAGCCGGCCAGCTCGCCGGCGTCTCGCAGTGACTGGGTCAGGTCGAACGCTTCGAGAATCTGCATGATCTCCCCTGCATGCTTCACGTGCTCCTCCTCGGTTCCTGGGCGCTTGGACACGCTCAGGACACCCGGGAGGAGCGCCAACCGGGTGGATGCCCGGCGGGCGACGATTACGGAGTTGTGCAGATCTGGTGGCCGCCACCGCGCGGTTCTCGTGACCGCCAGCGCGCAGCTTCGTGACCGTCTACGTGCAGGATCTCATGGCCGCCGACACATGTCACAGATCGGGCCCTTGTAGCTCAGCGAGGCAGAGCGCGTCCCCGGTACGGACGAGGTCGTGGGTGCGATTCCCACCGAGGGCTCCCATCGTGGAAGGGAACCGGCCAGATGAGGAGCCCGCCTGCTACGCGGGTACGGGCCGCGAGCCCGTGCGGGTGCGAGTCCCGCCCCTTCCGCTCATGGAAGCGATCCGGCCAGATGAGGGGCCTGTCCCGAAAACAGGTAGGGGTCGCGAGGCCCTTGTGGGTGCGAGTCCCACCGCTTCCTCCATGCCGCGGTGGTCCAATGGACACGACGCTGGGCCCTCATCCCGGAGGCCGGGGTTCGACTCCCCGTCGCGGTACTCGATGCCAGATCGTCCAACCACGGATCGCAGACCATGTGGTCGTCGTCCAACGGCGAGGATCCAAGCGCGCCACGCTCGTGATGCGGGTTCGACTCCCGCCGGCCACACCACACCGACAACAACAAGGGAGGTGACATGCCCACCAATGTCAACGAGAAGCTGATCTCCTGGGCGAGCGACATCGACCCGGCCACGATCCGCCAGGCCGAGAAGACCGCTCGACTCCCGATCGTGGCCGGCCATGTCGCCCTTATGCCCGACGCGCACATCGGCATCGGCGCCACGGTCGGCTCGGTGATCCCGACCACGGGCGCAGTGATCCCCGCGGCCGTCGGTGTCGACATCGGCTGCGGCATGATCGCCGCCGAGCTCGACGTCAGCGAGGACCAGCTGCCGGACGACCTCGAGCCGCTGCTCGGGCGCATCGCCAAGGCGATCCCGGCCGGTGTCGGTCAGGGCCACGACGTTGCGGCCCGCAACGCGGACGTATGGCTCGCCGAGCACAAGCCGGCGACCGAGCTCGCCTACAAGCAGACCGTGAAGGTGACGAAGCAGTTCGGCACGCTGGGTTCGGGGAACCACTTCTTCGAGCTGTGCGTCGACGAGCGGGGCCGGGTGTGGGTGGTGCTGCACTCCGGCAGCCGTGGCATCGGCAACCAGCTCGCGCAGATGCACATCGCGAAGGCGCGGCGTCTGGCGAAGGACCTGCAGCTCCGGCTGGAGGATCCGGACCTCGCGTACTTCGTGGAGGGCACGCCGGAGTTCGCCGAGTACATCACCGACATGCTCTGGGCCCAGGACTACGCCCGGGCCAACCGCGATCAGATGATGGACAACGCGATGGGCGAGGTGTTCGCCTTCATCGGTCACGGCCGTGAGACGCAGCGGATCAACTGCCATCACAACTTCACCCAGCGCGAGGTCCACGCCGGCGCCGAGCTGTGGATCACCCGCAAGGGTGCGATCAAGGCGGACACCGGTGACCTCGCTGTCATCCCCGGCTCGATGGGCACGCGCAGCTACATCGTGGCGGGCAAGGGCAACGAGGCGAGCTGGACGTCGTGCAGCCACGGCGCCGGCCGCCGCCACAGCCGCACCCAGGCCAAGAAGCTCTTCACCACCGCAGACCTTGCCGAGCAGATGCGCGGCAAGGTGTGGCTCGACAAGCGAGCCGACGCCCTGGTGGACGAGATCCCCTCGGCCTACAAGGACATCGACCAGGTCATGGCCGACCAGGCCGACCTCGTCGAGATCCGCCACACGCTGCACCAGGTCCTCAACTACAAGGGGACCTGAGCGAATCGCGACGACCGTCGCGGTCAGGCGCCCGCGAGGGACTGACACACGGCGGTCGCCGCAACCCGTGGGCGTGGTGTCGACGGACAGCCACGCCGGCGCACCATGCCGAGGGCGAGGGTTCGATTCCCTCCGCCCCACTCCCCGCCGGCGAGGTCCTGACTGGCAGGACGCTCGGCCCGTACCCGAGAAGCAGCGGGTTCGATTCCCGCCGCCGGCCCTGTGTGCTCGATGCCAAGAACGAGGGTTCCTTCACCCGTCACCTGAATGCCCAAGATGGGCGTGCACCTTCGATCGCTCGGTCCTCGAGCACGCCCATGGTCCTGAAGCTCTGACGGTGGAGCGGCCGGTTGAAGCCCGGCAGGAGGAGATTCGAGCGCTCCTGGGACCACAGCATCGACGCGTGGCGCAAACCGGTAGCGGACCTGCACGATACGCAGGCGGCTGGAGGCTCGACTCCTCCCGCGTCGACTCAAGGGGCGTGAGCCAGACGGTGACGGCACCGCGCTGATGACGCGGCACGACGTGGTTCGACTCCACGACGCCCTACCGAGAGATGAACGACGAGTAGGTCAGCGGCAGACCGCCTCTCTCACACAGAGGATGCCGGAGGTTCGACTCCTCCCTCGTCGACTGTGGCCGAGGTTGAAGTGGACGACACGCCGGGATGTGGCCCCGGAGGAAGCCGGTTCGAGTCCGGCCGGTCACCCCATCACTGCCTCAGGCGGCGGCAGCCTGGCGCACTGCGAAAGATCTGGGATCAGCGAGGCCCCATACGCCTTGCCCGGTTCGATTCCCGCTCCCGCGACTCATGGGCCAGCTGCGAACGGAAGCGACGGCTCCCTTGCAAGGAGACGGCTGCGGGTTCGACTCCCGCCTGGTCCACGCACGCGATTCACGCTGACGTAGCCCAACTGGGAGAGGCACGGCGCTCAGACCGCCGTCAGTGTCGGTTCGAATCCGACCGTCAGTACCACCTGGACGTGGCGCAACGGGAGCGCACCGGCTTCGGGAGCCGGGGGTTGGAGGTTCGAGCCCTCCCGTCCAGACCGATGCGAGGTGGTGAAACCGGGATCACGCCTGGCTCTGAACCAGGAGTTCTGCGTTCGAACCGTGGCCTCGCAGCCACCGATGTCTCTGCGGTTGTCGCGCACCTTGACATCTCGATCGGCCTGCTGCGCAAGCGGGGGTTCTTGGAGCGAAGACGCGCCTCGCCCGCTCCGGTTCACGGGCCGGGCTTCCCGGTCAGCTGCGAAGGACGGGCTTCCTTCTGGTGAGGGCGTGCGGGTCACACCGTCGCCGGCGTTCGACTCGGCACCGCTCGTTCGCTCGGTTCCCTGACCGGACCGACCCCATCAACCAACCCAACACAAGAGAGAGGAGGGCGTCATGCCGAAGTTCTCGGGCACCAAGCGGCGCGCGCTGCGCACCAACCTGACCGCACCGATCGCAACCACGATCGAGCGCACGCGCACCCACGAGCTCACGCGTCACGGCCGCAACGTGCCGATGCCGATCAAGCGCGGCATCGCCGACGCCGCCCAGAGCCTCTACACCGAGCGCGCCGCGCTGCGCTACGACGGCCTGTCGCGCCAGGCCCGCATGGCCGACGTCATCGAGATGACCCACCCGTCGCCGCGTGACGACCGCCAGTCGGCGCTGTTCAAGTACCTGCTCGACCGTCGTCACCACGACGACGCACATGCCGACGCGAATGTGCTGCCAGTGCTCGCGGCCGCAGCCGAGCTCGACGCCTCCCGGTCGAGGAGCGTCGTTCGGCGCTGCGCGCCCGTGGTCCGGCCGCGCTCGCCGAAGCGGGCTTCTCGTGGGAGCGACTGTCGCGCTGGAGGCCGGGCGGCATGGACGCAGAGGCGTGGGAGTCGGTAATCCCGTCGATGGGCGTGATGGCGCTGGTGCGGAACCTGCGCAACTTCGACCAGGCCGGCATCGCGGAGGCGGCGATCGAGGCGGTCATCGCCAAGATCACCGACGCCGAGCAGGTGGCACGGGCACGGCTGTTCCCGTACCAGGTGTGGGCGGCGTACGAGAACGCGCCGTCGGACAACTGGAAGCGGGCGCTCGGCCGCACGCTCGAGCACACCGCCGGCAGCATCCCGGCGCTCGATGGCACCCTCGTGGTGATCGACACGTCGGGCTCGATGCAGGCCGCGGTGTCGGGTCGGTCGACGATGGCGCGTGTCGAGGTCGCCGCCGTCATGGCGATGGCCACGGCGAAGCGGGCGTCGAACGTCGACGTTGTTGTCTACGGCCAGACCAACAAGCTCATGAAGCGGCTCGAGGGCATGTCGGTGCTCGGCGGCGTGGACAAGGTGGTTCGGTCGGTCGGCTCGGTCGGCCACGCCACCTTCGGTCACACCGCCGCCGCCCGGTGGTTCGACCCGAAGCGCCACCAGCGGGCGGTCATCTTCACCGATGACCAGCAGCACGACTCGGGCCACGTCCGGCTCGACCACGTGCCGCTCATCTACACCTTCAACCTGGCCGGCTACCGGCCCTCCGCTCTCCCGTCGGGTGAGCGCGGTCGGTACACGATCGGTGGATTCACCGACGCCACGTTCACGGTCATGAGGGTGGTCGAGGACGGCAGCAACGCGACGTGGCCGTTCTGAACGAAGCGGACGGACTCCGGCACATCGGTCACCATGGCGGTGTGCTGGAGATCCCGCGGCTACCGCCCTCGACGATCCTGCTCGTCGAAGTCGGCTCGACCGCGCACGGCTCCAGGCTTCCCGGCGGCGAGGACCACGACGAGATGGGCGTACTGATCGAGACGCCCGAGGAGGTAGTCGGCCTCGGCGAGAGCGGCTTCTCGACCGTCATGCAACGGACCCAACCGGAAGGCATCCGCTCCGGGCCAGGTGACCGGAATCGCACGCTCCACTCGGTGCGACGATTCCTCCGACTCGCGACGAACTGATGAAGAGCACCGCCAACGCGATGAGCAGCCACACGCCGAGCGTGCGGTAGGGGTGGCGCGCCGTCCGGCGGCCGAGTCGGAAGAGGAACGCAGACACTGGGCACCTCCGATGTCGCCTGCCCGCGACGGTCGCGGGATGGACTCAGCGTCCAGCCCGCGCCTGTCCCTGCGATGTTCCGTTGATGCCCGGCCCAGGACAGGACCAGGACAGCGTTCGGGTGGATGGTCGACCCGTGCCCCGTAGACTGGGCCGGTGGATGGAGCTGGTGGCAGGATGGCCGCCGGTGGGCGGCCGGAGCCCGGGCGCTGCCTCGTCGAGCGAGCGGGAGGGCAGCCGGTTGAGTGATCCTCGGGGCCAGCTGATCGAGGTCATCCGCGCTCGGGGCCTGCAGTACCACGAGAGGCGGGTGCAGCTGGCGGCGGGCAAGATGAGCCACTACTTCGTCGACGGCAAGCGGGCGCTGCGCTCCGGCCACGACCTCGTGACCGCCGGCAAGGCGGTCCTCGAGCTCGTCGAGGAGCTGGGCGTCGACTTCGACGCAGTCGGCGGGCTGACCAACGGCGCCGACCACGTCGCCCACATCGTCGCCGTCCTCGCCGATGCCGAGTGGTTCTTCGTCCGCAAGCAGGCCAAGGACCGCGGCACGCGCCAGAGGATCGAGGGGGCGATCCTCGGACCGGGCGTGCGCGTCCTGCTCGTCGACGACGTCATCACCAGCGGCGGTTCGATGATGGAGGCTCTGGCCGAGATCGAGAGGGCGGGGGCTCAGGTCGTCGGGGCGGTTGCGCTGGTCGATCGTGACGACCGGGCGGCGCAGGCCTTCGCCGATCGCCGGATCCCCTACGCGCCGGTGGCTCGCTACCACGACCTCGGGATCCCCAGCGTGAGCGACGAGCCGGACGCCCCCGGCCTCGCGGCTGGTTGATCGCCGCGCCGGTCGCCCGACGGAGCGAGGCCCCGGGCGACAAGGGACGTCGGCCTGAAACCGAGGGTGGCGGGCCGGCCAGCCCGGCCGAGCGGCGAGTGCCCGGTCACCGTCGAGCAGCGGAAGACGGGGCTTGACCTAAAGTCCACTTGAGCAAGTACCGTCGGCGACGCCCCCCGACGAAAGCGAGCGCCCATGCCCGACCAGCCCCTCCAGTTGGCCGTCATCATCGGCAGCACCCGGGAGGGCCGCTTCGGCCCCACCGTCGCACGCTGGTTCGTGTCCCAGGCCCATCAGCGGGCCGACTTCGGCGTGGCCGTCGTCGACCTGGCCGACATGGGACTGCCCGCCGTCTACCCGGCCCGGCCGGTGGATGCCGTCCACGCCTACGCCCGACGCATCGGCGCGGCCGACGCGTTCGTCGTCGTCACCCCCGAGTACAACCACGGGTACCCGGCGTCGCTGAAGCAGGCCATCGACCTGGCCCACCGGGAGTGGAGGGCCAAGCCGGTCGGCTTCGTCTCCTACGGCGGCATGGCCGGCGGCCTCCGGGCCGTCGAGCAGCTCCGCCTGGTGTTCGCCGAGCTTCACGCCGTCACCATCCGCGACACCGTGAGCTTCCACAACGTGCACCGGGCCTTCGACCCGCAGGGCCAGCCGGTGGACGCCACCGGCACCGCGGCCGCGGCCAGGGCGATGCTGGACGAGCTGGCGTGGTGGGCCCGGGCGCTGCGCACCGCCCGGGCCACCTCGCCCTACGCCGCCTGACCGTGCCCGTTCACCCGCCCCGGCCGGGGCCGCTCGGCCGGGGCGCCACAGCGAAAGGGGCCCCACCGTGTTCTCGCCTGTCCGCCTCAACCACGCCGTCCTGTTCGTCGCCGACCTTGCCCGCAGCGAGCGCTTCTACCGCGACCTGTTCGGCATGGAGGTCATCGCCCGCGAGCCACGCGCCAACGCCGCGTTCCTGCGCCTGCCCCGCTCGGGCAACCACCACGACCTCGGCCTGTTCGGCATCGGGCCCGGAGCCGGGCCCAAGCGGCGGGGCGTCGGCCTGTACCACCTCGCCTGGCAGGTCGACACCATCGACGAGCTCGCCGCGGCCCGGGATGCCCTGCGCGCCGCCGGCGCCTACACCGGCGAGTCCAGCCACGGCGCCACCAAGAGCGTCTACGGCGCCGATCCCGACGGAAACGAGTTCGAGGTCATGTGGATGCTGCCCCACGACGCGTGGGGTGCCTTCGAGAACGCCGCGCCCGTGGAGCAGCTCGACCTCGCCGGCGAGGTGCGCCGGTGGGCCGGCGTGCGCACCGCCGGGTCGATCGAACTGCGGCCGGTGGAACGCCTCGCCGAGGCGGTCGGCGGCGAGGATGTCGAGCCGCCCGTCCCGGGCGAAGGCCGGGGCGCCCACCAATGAGTCGAGGATCCGAATGCCCGACGGACGGGCACATTCCCGGGCAGGCCGGCGACGGCGGCGGCTCGGGTGGCGCCGCCGGCGGGCGCCACGTCGAGCATCCGATCGGCCTCGCCGAGCTGCAGCGCTCGGGCGGTGCAGCCCGGGCACGGGCCTCGGGCCAACAGGTGGGTCGAACCCGCGCCCTACCTGGCAACGGGTTGGTGGTCCTGCCTGCCCACCTGACGCATCAGCTCGTCGGCCCCGACGTGACCCCAGTGCTGGACGGCGAAGCCCCGATCGTCGAACTGCAGGATGTGGTACTGCTCGACGTTGACGGAGCGGCCCGAGGCGGGTACGCCGAAGAGCGGGTCGGCGGTGTGCGTACCCGTCATCACCACCCGGACGGCCACGCGGTCGCCCTCGGCGATCACATCCTCGACGGTGTGACACAGGTCGGGCATCGCCGCCCGCAGCGCCAGGATCACGCCCTTCATGGCCGCCGAGAAGTCGGTCTCGCCGGCGAAGACGTGGTGGTCCACCGCGTCGGGGGCCACGACCTCGTCGACCACCTCGAGGCGGCCTTCGCCGAACGCCTCCTCGTGCACCCGCCGGACGTTCCGCTTGTTCCTCTCCAGGTCCATCGTCTGCCCTCCCGATTCCGTAGACCACCGGTCTAGCCGGTAGACTATAAGTATCATGAGTTCTCCGCCGCCCGCTGTCAAGAGGACGATCGACTCTCCGCTGCGCCGGGAGCAGGCAGCGCTCACCCGGCGCCGGATCGTGGCGGCGGCCTCGGCGCTGTTCGCCGAACGCGGCTACCTGCGAACGTCGATCGACGACATCGCCGAGGCTGCCGCCGTGGGGCGGGCGACGGTGTTCAAGGCTGTGGGGGGGAAGCCGGTGTTGCTGAAGCTCGCCTTCGACGTCGCCATCGCCGGGGACGACGCGCCGGTCCCCGTCCGGGAGCGGCCGGAGGCGAAGCGCGTCGAGGCGGAATCCGACACCTACGCCGCGGTGAAGCTCTTCTGCCGGGGTGTCGCCGAACGGGCCTCCCGCATGGCGCCGATCTACTGGTCGATCGTCGAGGCGGCGGGTGCCGACGACCAGGTCCGGCGCCTGGCCGAGGAGTTGGACGCGCAACGAGATCGCGGGAGTGAGCTCTTCCTCGCCGACCTGGTCCGGAAGGGCCCACTGCGGCCGGGGCTCGACCGCCGCCGGGCGGCACAGATCCTCTCCGTGCATCTCGAGCCGGCCGCCTTCCGGACGCTCGTGGTCAGGCACGGCTGGACTGTGGACCGGTTCGCGGCCTGGCTCGCCGACACCCTCACCCACCAGCTCCTACCGCCACGGCCCGCTCGCCGAGCAGGAGTTCCCGAACGCTCCACGGCCGCCACCGGTACTCGTCGAAGTCGGTGAGCTCGAGGTATCGAGTGCCTGGCGAAGCTCCGGCTCGAGCCGGACCGGAAACGACTCGGCCGGACCCGAGCCCATCGCCGGCCGCCCAGGACGGCGACGAAGCCTTGAGACGTCGAGGCCAGCCTCGGCCTCATCAGCCATCCGCTCAAGGACCTCGTCGGTCAAATCGACACCCGCCTTCGAGCGGCCATAGGACTTCCGATCAGGCATCGCTGCCTCATCAGTGGCGGAGCTGTCGACGACCGTGCCGGCCGTTCTCGGGGTGGGGCATCGTGGGTGCCACTGGCGTGAGTGGCCCAC
>JBOGHR010000181.1:0-8148 GCA_050744905.1 Acidimicrobiales bacterium | reverse complement strand
GGCGACGCCGGCGCCGCCGAGTGGGCCGCCTGGTACCAGCTGTTCGCGGCCCGGGCGGCCGACCAGCAGGCGTGGCTCACCCGCCTCTACGGCCTGATGCTCAACGAGGTGGCCGCCGGGCGCCTTTCGCCCGACGCCGTGCAGCACGCCGCCACCGAGTTCGTCCGGGAGCGCTCCGGCGAGCTGCTGGCCGAGATCGCCGAGCTGACGTCGGCGTTCCTCCGGGAGGCCCTGGAGATCGCCGACGACTCCCTCGACGGCCTCCTCGCCGAGCTGGTGGGCGACGAGGCGGCCCCCGGCGGCGAGCTGGTGGTCGCGGTCTCGGGCCCGCCCGGCTCACGCGTGGCCCGGTCCCTGGCCGTGGACAACGAGCGGGACCAGCCGGCCCCGGTGTCCTGCGCGGCCACCGCCGCCGAGGGCTTCGAGGTGGACGTCGACCCCCCCGCCTTCGAGCTGGGACCCGGCGCCTCCCGCACCGTCATCGTCCGGGTCACGCTCCCGGGCGCGCCGACCGGGGGGCCGGTCGACGCCGGCACCGTGGTCGTGCGCCGGGAGGGCGAGGCCGACCTGGTCGTGCGGGTCGAGGCCGCCGCCGACGGGTGAACCGGCGGGTGGCGGCCGGCCCGCCTCAGCGATTGCCGGCGCCGAGGGGCGGCTCGTCGAGCAGGACCAGGGTCTGGGAGGACTGGATCTCGGGGATGGACTGGAGGTCCTCGAGCACGACGTCGCGCAGGTGGTCGATGTCGGGGGCCCGCACCAGCAGCACGTAGTCGAACGTGCCGCTGCTGAGCGCCATCCACTCCACGCCGGGCAGGTGGCGCAGCCGCTCGCCCACGCCCCGCCAGCTGTGCTGCACCACGTTCACCAGCACCAGGGCGGCGATGGGCAGGCCCAGCTTGCGGTGGTCGACCTCCACCGTGAACCGCCGGATCACGCCCGCCTGGCGGAGGCGGGCCAGGCGCTGGTAGGCGGTGGCCCGCGACACGCTGACCCGGGCCGCCAGCTCGTTGACCGACGCCCGCCCGTCGGCCCGCAGCGCCGCCACCAGCCGGCGGTCCACCTCGTCGAGCCGGACGTCCTGCGCACCGGGGCCCATCCCTCGCACCTCCGCTGACAGTCCGTCCGCCGCCGGACGGCTTCCGCAGCAGTATGTCCGATGATGGCCGCCAACTCTGGACTTTCGGGCGGAGAAGTCGGACACTGGCCCCAGGATCGTCTCGCCGAGGAGGCCCGCGCCCGTGGCTGACGCCGCCCAGCTCTACGCCCCGGTGCTCCGGGACGACGACGGAGCGGTGGACGTCGTGCTGGGAGCCGACCACCCCGGGTTCTCCGACCCCGCCTACCGCCGGCGGCGCAACGCCCTGGCCGCCCTCGCCCTCGACTGGCGCCCCGGCGACCCGGTCCCCGAGCCCGAGTACTCGGGCGCCGAGCACGCCGTGTGGCGGGCGGTGGCCCGCCGGCTCGGGCCGCTCCACGCCGAGCACGCCTGCCGGGCCTACCTGGAGGCCAAGGAGGAGCTGGGCCTGCCCGCCGACCGGGTGCCCCAGCTTCCGGAGGTGACCGGGCGCCTGGCGCCCCTCACCGGCTTCTCGTACCTGCCCGTCGCCGGCCTGGCCCCCCTGCGCGACTTCTACGGCGCCTTCGCCCGCTCCGTGTTCTTCTCGACCCAGTACCTCCGCCACCCGTCGATACCGCTCTACACCCCGGAGCCCGACATCGTCCACGAGGTCGTCGGCCACGCCAACCAGCTCGCCTCGCCGTCCTTCGCCCCCCTCTACCGGCTGGTGGGCGACGCCGTCGCCCGCACCCGCACCGACGAGGCGCTGCGGTTCCTGTCCCGGGTGTTCTGGTTCTCGCTGGAGTTCGGCGTGGTCGACGAGGGCGGCGTGCCCAAGGCGTACGGCGCCGGGATCCTGTCGTCGCCGGGGGAGACGGCCGCCTTCCGGGGCGCGGACCTGCGCCCGCTCGACGCCGTCGCCATGGGCACGCTGGCCTACGACATCACCCGCTACCAGCCGGTGCTGTTCGCCGCCCGGTCCATGGCCCACCTCGTGGACTTCCTGTCCGACCTCTTCTCCACCTTCGACGACGACGCCCACGCCCGACTCCTGGAAGGGGCCACGCCATGACCGTCACCGCCCCCACCGCCGCGTCGGCCGGCGGGGCGTCGGACCCGTCCCTCCTCGGCTGGGACGCCGTCGAGCTGTGGGTCGGCAACGCCCGGGCCTTCGCCGCCTTCGCCTCGTCGGCCCTCGGGTTCGAGATCACCGCCTACGCCGGCCCGGAGACGGGCGTGGCCGACCGGGCCTCCTACGTGCTGGAGCAGGGGCGCATCCGCCTGGTGGCCACCGCCGCCCTGGGCCCGGAGTCGCCCATCGCCGCATCGGTGCGCGAGCACGGCGACGGGGTGCACGACCTGGCCTTCGCCGTGGCCGACGCGGCGGCCGCCTTCCGGGCGGCGGTGGCCCGGGGAGCCACGCCGCTGGACGAGCCCCATGTCGTGGGCGACGGCGACGGCGAGCTGCGGCTGGCCCGCATCGCGACCTACGGGGAGACGGGCCACACCTTCGTCGACCGCTCCGCCTACCGGGGCGCGTACCGCCCCGGCTACTCCACCGAGGGGATCCCGCCGCCGGTGGTGGGCCTGCGACCGGTGGGGCTCACCTCCATCGACCATGTGGTGGGCAACGTGGAGAAGGGCTCGCTGGAGCGCTGGGTGGAGTTCTACCGGTCGGCGCTCGGGTTCGAGCGGCTCCGGCACTTCGACGACTCGCAGATCTCCACCCGGTACTCGGCGCTCATGTCGACCGTTGTGTGGGACGGCGCCCACATCGTGCTCCCGCTCAACGAGCCGGCCGACGGCCTGCGCAAGAGCCAGATCGAGGAGTACCTGGAGACCTACCGGGGGCCCGGCGTCCAGCACATCGCCATGGCGACCGACGACATCGTGGCCACCGTCTCGTCGCTGCGCGAGCGGGGGCTGCGGTTCCTGGAGGCGCCGTCGACCTACTACGACGACGTGCGCCGCCGGCTGGGGCACCTCGACCTGCCGTGGGACGACCTGGAGCGGCTGGGCATCCTGGTCGACGAGGAGCCCGACGGGTGGCTGCTGCAGATCTTCACCGAGACGATCTGCGACCGGCCCACCGCGTTCGTCGAGGTCATCCAGCGGGGCGGCGCCCGGGGCTTCGGCACCGGCAACTTCAAGGCCCTGTTCGAGGCCATCGAGCGCGAGCAGGCCCGGCGGGGGCACCTCTGATCCCCCCGGGCGGGCCGAGGCCCGCCGGGCGCGGTGGGGCGGGGACGGGCGGCCGGCGGTGAGCGGCGACGGGTTCGGGCCGTCGAACCTGCCGCTCGGCGTCGCCCGCCTGCTGGACGGGTCGGCTTCGGTGGTCACCCGGCTGGGGGGCTCGGTCGTCGTGCTCGCCGGGCTGGCCGAGGACCGGCTGCTCGGCGTCGCCGGCCTGGACCCGGGCGTCCTCGCCGACTGTTCGCTCAACCGGTTGCTGGCGGCCGGGCGGCCGGTGTGGTCGGCGCTGCGGGGGCGGGTGGCGGCGCTGGCCCGGGAGGAGCACCCGGCCCTGGCCAAGGCGTCGCTGGACGCGGGCGAGGTCGAGATGCTGGCGCCCGTCGCCGTGGGCGACTTCCTGGACTTCTCGGCCTCCATCCACCACGCCACCCGGGTGGGCCGCCTGCTCCGGCCGGGCGGCGACCCGCTGCGGCCGGGGTGGACGGCGATGCCGCTCGGGTACTCGGGGCGGGCGTCGTCGGTCGTGGCGTCGGGCACCGGGGTCACCCGCCCCTGGGGGGTGGTGCCCGGGCCGGGCGGCGAGCCCGCGCCGGCGCCCACCGCCGCCCTGGACTTCGAGGCCGAGATCGGCTTCGTGGTGGCGGTAGCGACGGCCCACGGCCGGCGCCTCCCGACCGGCGCCTTCGCCGATGCCGTGGCCGGCGTCGTCGTGGTGAACGACTGGAGCGCCCGGGACGTCCAGGCCCACGAGTCGGCGCCCCTGGGGCCGTTCCTGGGCAAGTCGTTCGCCACCTCGGTGTCGCCCTGGCTGGTCACCCTCGACGCCCTGGAGCCGTACCGGGTGCCGGCGCCGGCCCAGGCCCCGCCGCCGGCGCCCCACCTGGCCACAGCCGGCGACTGGGCCTACGACCTGCGCCTGGAGGTCGGCCTCCAGAGCCCCGGGATGCGGGCCCGCGGCGAGCCCCCCGCCGTGGTGTCCCGGCCCTCGTTCGCCGGCATGTACTGGACCGGCCCCCAGCTGCTGGCCCACGCCACCGTCAACGGCGCCGCCGTCCGCCCCGGCGACCTGATCGGGTCGGGCACCGTGTCCGGGCCCGGCCCCGGCTCCGAGGGGTGCCTGCTCGAGCTCACCGACGGCGGCCGGCGGCCGCTGGCGCTTCCCGACGGCGCCCGGCGCGCCTGGCTGGAGGACGGCGACGCCGTCGTCGTGCGGGCCTGGGCCGGGGGCGGCGGCCGCCCCCTGGTGAGCCTGGGCGAGGTGGCCGGCACCGTCGTCCCCGCCCGACCGTTGGAGGTGTGAGAGATGCCGTACTACCGCCGCGTCGGCGACGTCCCCCGCAAGCGCCACCTGCGCTCGCCCGGCCCCGACGGCCGCCTGCTGTACGAGGAGCTGATGGGGGAGGAGGGCTTCTCGGGCGGATCCTCGCTCCTCTACCACCTGCGCTCGCCGTCGGCGCTGGTCGGCGCCGGGCCGTCGGAGGCCGCCGAGGCCGCCCTGGTGCCCAACGACCCGCTGCTGCCCCGCCACCTCCACACCTCCAAGCTGGCGCCCGGGGGTGACGCCGTGTCCGGCCGCCGGGTGCTGCTGGGCAACGACGACGTGACCATCGCCTGGGTGGCGGCCGACCGCACCAGCCCCCTCCGGCGCAACGCGGTGGGCGACGAGCTGGCGTACGTGCAGGACGGCGAGGGCGTGCTGGAGTCGGTGTTCGGCCGCCTCCCCGTGTCGGCCGGCGACTACGTGGTCGTGCCCCGCTCGGCCACCCACCGCTGGGTGGTCCCCGACGGGGGGCGGCTGGAGCTGCTGGTGGTGGAGGCGGCGGGCCACGTCCGCCCACCGGGCCGGTACCGGACGCCGACCGGCCAGTTCCTGGAGGCGGCGCCCTACTGCGAGCGCGACGTGCGGGGCCCCGACGGGCCGCTGGTCGCCGGCGACGACGGCCCGGCCGACGTCCTCGTCCGCCATCGGGCCGGCACCACCCGCCACACGGTGCCCGCCTCCCCGTTCGACGTCGTCGGCTGGGACGGCTCCCTGTATCCCTGGGCCCTGTCGATCCTCGACTTCGAGCCCGTGGTGGGGGCCATCCACCAGCCGCCCCACGTCCACCAGACCTTCGAGGGGCCCGGGTTCGTGGTCTGCTCGTTCGTCCCCCGGCCCTACGACTTCCACCCGGGGGCCATCAAGGTCCCCTACCACCACGCCAACGTGGACAGCGACGAGGTGATCTTCTACTCGTCGGGCGACTTCATGAGCCGGTCGGGGTCGGGCATCGGCGTCGGGTCGATCTCGCTGCACCCCGGCGGGTTCGTCCACGGGCCCCAGCCGGGCAGCGTGGAGGCGGCCGCCGGCCGGGAGCGCACCGAGGAGGTGGCGGTGATGATCGACACCTTCCGCCCCCTGCGGCTGGGCCGCGCCGCCCGGGCCGTGGAGGACGAGGGCTACCCCTGGAGCTGGTCGCGCCGGCCGTAGGCCCTTCGACCTCATTCGTTCGCTTCGCTCACTCCATTCGGCCGAGTTCGATCGTGCTCCGGCGGGCGAGCGGAGCTCGCGCCGCCTCCGCCCTGTCGCTTCTGGGTGTCCGCAGCCGCAGAGGCCGCCTGCGGCGGCGAGTGCGGCCACGGACGTTGCCGTAGCGCCAGCGGACGCGGCGAGGCGTTCGCGTCCAGGGCGTAGCGTGGCGGCCATGCCCGCCGCCAAGCCCGACGTCACCGTCCCCGAGGGGGAGCCGCCCGCCGACCTGGAGGTGGACGACCTCGCCGTCGGGACCGGCCCCGAGGCCACCGCCGGGTCCCAGGTCGAGGTGCACTACGTCGGCGTGTCGTGGTCCACCGGCCGCCAGTTCGACGCCTCCTGGGACCGCCGCAGCCCGTTCTCGTTCCGCCTCGGCGCCGGCCAGGTGATCACCGGCTGGGACAAGGGCGTGGAGGGGATGCGGGTCGGCGGCCGCCGCCGGCTCACCATCCCGCCCGAGCAGGCCTACGGGTCCCGAGGGGCGGGCGGCGTCATCCAGCCGGGCGAGACGCTGGTGTTCGTGGTGGACCTGCTGGGGGTCCGCTGAGCACGCCGGCCGGGGGCCGGCCGCTCAGTCGCGCAGCTGGCCGAGCAGGCGCAGCACGTACCAGAAGAGCATCATGACCGAGGCGAACAGCTGGACGGCGCCGCCCACGTACGCCTCCGCCGGGTAGGTCTTCATGATGGCCTGGGTCTGGTAGAGGATCGCGGCGCCGGCCAAGGCGATCATCGCCACCGAGAACCACACGCCGAGGTGGAGGCCGAACAGCACGGCGGCGCCGATGAGCACCAGGCCGGCCACGAAGCCCCACATGAGCATGGGCCGGAGGAACGACAGGTCCTTGCGGGTGGTGTAGGCGACGGTGCTCAGCCCGCCGAAGCCGGCGGCGGTCACGAAGGCGGCGGCCCACACCGTGCCCCCGTCGCTGCGGACCGAGAAGAAGTAGTGCAGGAAGGGGGCGAAGATCAGCGCCTCGGCGGCCGCCAGCCCGAACAGGCCGGCGTACTGCCTCTGGGGGTTGAGGACGTCGTGGGCGGCGTTGGTGGCCAGCCAGCTCACCAGCATGAAGCCGCCCAGGATGAGCAGCCAGGACCCGCTGCTGCGGCTGAGGAAGTCGTACATCGACTCGGCCACCCCGATGCGCAGGAACACCGCCTCGATGGCGACGAAGGCGAGGATCGCCAGCACCAGGTGCTGGTACACCTTGACGACGAACCCGGCGCGGGTCGCCTCGTCTCGGGTGGCGACGGGGATGGAGTACGTGGGTGCGGCCATGGGCCCTCCTGGGGTGGTGCTCGACCTCACGCCAGGGTACCGGCGCGGTGCGGCGGGCGGGCGACGGGGACTGAACAGCATGGCCAGCTCTACTTCGTAGGGGCCTGCGAGTGAACTGCCTTCGAGGTCGTGCTGACGGCTCGTCCCGGGGTGTATACGGTTCGTACACAAGTGGTAACCTTCCAGCTATGAGCGTCCCGATCACGACCAGGCTCGACGCGGGCACTGTCGAAGCCCTCGACCGGGCCGTGCGCGCTGGTGCCGCCCCGTCCCGGGCCGCGGTTGTCGCCCAGGCCGTCCAGGAGTGGCTCGCGCGCCACTCCGAGGAAGCGATCACGGCCTCGTACCGGCGTGCCTACGCCGAGGCCGATCCCGAACACGACGAGCTCGTCGCCCGGCTTGGAGCGTATTCGGCGACGGTGACCGCGACCGAGCGGTGATCGCCCGCGGCGATGTGTGCATCGCCGACATCCCCGGAGTCGGGCCTCACCCCGTGGTCGTGGTGACCCGTGACATTGCGGTGCCGGTGCTGGCCTCGGTGGTGTGCGTGCTCGTGACCACCGCGGTCCGCGGGCACGTGGCCGAGGTGCAGGTCGGCCGGGACGAGGGGCTGGGGAAGGAAAGCGCCGCCAACTGCGACAACCTGTTCACCCTGCCCAAGTCGACGCTGCACCGGGTGGGCCGCCTTGGGCCGGCCAAGCTCTACGAGCTCAACGGCGCGCTCGCCATCGCGCTCGGCCTGCGGTAGCGGGCCGGCAGCCTCTGCAACCAGCAGCACTCGGCCAGCCGACAGTTGGCGATGCCTCCGGAACACTGACGGCAGGGCGCTGACCAGGTCGTTTCCTGCGGAGCGGGCGACGGGAATCGAACCCGCACCACCAGCTTGGAAGGCTGGAGCTCTGCCATTGAGCTACGCCCGCGGGGCACTCGCACGGTAGCCGTCGGGGAGGGGGGATCTGAACCCCCGACAGCGTCGCCCCGCCAGCCTGCCCCAGGGCAGGTGCGCCATCGCGGTGCTGCTCGCCGCCGAACGCCACCCCGTTGGCCTGGGAGCTCTCGACGCTTCCGGCTATATGCACGGGACTACTACCGAACGGCCGATCCTTCGCC
>JBOGHR010000180.1:0-2623 GCA_050744905.1 Acidimicrobiales bacterium | reverse complement strand
GCCCCAGGCCGCGCACGAGGGCGCGCACCTGCTCGACGGCCGCCAGCTCGGCGGCGCACGACACGCAGGCCGCCACGTGGTCCCGGGCCGCGCCGGCCTCGTCGTCCGGGAGCTGGCCGTCGGCCAGGGCGCTCAGGGCGTCGCCCAGGTGGGGGGTGGGTCCGCTCATCGCGTCATCGCGTCAGCGCCTCCCGCAGCAGGGCCCGCCCCCGGTGGATGCGACTGCGGACGGTGCCGAGGGGCACGCCGAGGCCCTCGGAGATCTCCTGGTAGGAGCGGCCGGCCACGTCGCAGAGCACGACGGCGACCCGGAACTCGTCGGGCAGCGAAGACAGGGCCGCCTGGATGTCGTCGGGCAGGACCTGCTCGGCCAGGGCGGCGTCGGCGGCGGGCGCCGGCGGGACGACGCGGTCGGGGTCGGCGGGAAGGGCGCCCTGGGGCCGGCGGCGGCGGCGGCGAACCTCATCGAGGAACACGTTGGTGGTGATGCGGCTCAACCATCCTTCCATCGACCCCGGCTTGTACGTCTCCAGACCTCTCCGGACCCGGAGGAGGACGTCTTGGGCGAGGTCCTGCGCATCCTCGTGGTTGCCCGAGAGCCGGTAGGCGACCGTGTAGAGGAAGCGCCCGTAGGTGCGGGCCACCTCTTCCCAGTCGGGGACCGGCTGCTCCTCCGTGTCCGTCATCCGGAACGACGGGCACGCCGGACAAGTTCCCGGCGGGCGCTAGGCGCGGGGTGGGCCGGGCGTGCCGTCCCCCGGCTCGTCGTCCTTGGCGCCCTCGGCGATGCCCTGCTTGAACTCCTTCGACGCCTGGCCGAGCGAGCGGGCCAGCTTGGGGAGGCGGGTGGAGCCGAACAGCAGCAGCACGACCACCAGGATGATGATGAGCTCGGTGGCTCCCAGGCTTCCCATGGCACTCCTAACGTGGTCCCGAGGCCGACGCCACCAGGGCGAGGTCGTCGACGCCCGTCACCGTGAACGGTAGCGCCCCCAGGCTGACGATGACGGTCGACACGCCGGCGTCCGACCACCCGGCCAGCTGCTCGGCGACCTGCGCCACCGTGCCCACCAGCCGTCCCCGCCGGTAGTCGGCGAGCGACATTCCGCGCAGGGCGCCGGCCGGCGACGCCTCCCCGAGGGCCTCCCACCGCCGGCGCAGGTCCCGCTCGTCCTCCCCCACCAGGCACAGCCGGTTCACGGAACGGGCGACGCCGGCCGGGTCGCGCCCGGCCTCCTCGCACGCGCGGTCGAGCACGGCGGCCAGCTTCCGGTACTCCTCGGGCTCGCCCGTCCAGCCCCCCGCGTTCCACCCGTCGGCGCCCCCGGCGGCCACGCCCAGGAGGCGGTCTCCGCGCCCGCCGACCCACAGCGGCGGCCCGGGCCGCTGGACGGGCCGGGGCCGGCACACCATGGCCTCCAGCCGCAGGTGGCGGCCGTGGTAGTCGAAGGGCTCCCCCGAGAAGGCCAGGCGGAGGACCTCGAGGGTCTCGGCCAGGCGGGCGACGCGAGCGCCGGCGGGCGGGAACGGCAGCCCGGCGGCCGTGTACTCGGGCTCGAACCAGCCGGCGCCCAGGCCGACGGTGAGCCGGCCCCCGCTCAGCACGTCCACCGTGGCCAGGGCCTTGGCCAGCGCGCCGGGGGGGCGCAGGTGCGGGCACAGCACCAGGGTGCCCAGGCGGGCCCGGCTGGTGGCCCGGGCCAGGGCGGCGAGGGTGGTCAGGGCCTCGAAGCCCCCGACGTCGTCCCCGCCGACGCCCCACCGGGCCAGGGACAGGAAGAGGTGGTCGGAGATCCACACCGACGCCAGCCCGGCGTCGTCGGCCGCCGCCGCCCACCGCAGCACGGTGTCCCATCGCAGGGGCCGCTCCCCGGGGACGGAGTGGTCGTAGTGGGGCAGGGCCAGGCCGACGTCCGACACCGGGCGCAGCGTAGGAGGGGCGCGCGAGCGTGGTGGCGTGCTGGAGTGCGTGGTGAACGTGAGCGAGGGGCGCGACGCCGCCGTCCTCGCCGCCCTGGAGGCCGCCGCCGGGCCCGCCCTGCTCGACCTCCACGCCGACGCCCACCACCACCGCAGCGTGCTGAGCCTGGGTGGGCCGGCAGTGGAGGAGGCGGCCCGGCGGGTGGCGGCGGAGGCCGTCGCCCGCGTCGACCTGCGCCGCCACGCCGGCGCCCATCCCCGCCTGGGAGCGGCCGACGTGGTGCCGTTCGTGCCCCTGGCCGGATCGGGCCTGGCCGAGGCGGTCCGGGCCCGCGACGCCTTCGCCCGCTGGGCCGGCCGGGCCCTGGGCGTGCCCTGCTTCCGGTACGGCCCCGAGCGGTCGCTGCCCGAGGTGCGGCGGGCGGCGTTCGCCGTCCTGGCGCCCGACGCCGGGCCCGATGCCCCCCACCCGACGGCCGGGGCCACCGCGGTGGGGGCCCGGGGCGTGCTGGTGGCCTACAACCTGTGGCTGGCGCCGGGCACCGCCGTGGAGGTGGCCCGGCGCGTCGCCCGCCAGGTGCGGGGGCCGGCCGTGCGGGCTCTCGGGCTCGACCTGGGCGGGCGGGCCCAGGTCTCGTGCAACCTGGTCGACCCCTGGGCGGTCGGCCCCGCCGACGCCTACGACGCCGTGGCCGCGTCGGCG
>JBOGHR010000179.1:0-2083 GCA_050744905.1 Acidimicrobiales bacterium | reverse complement strand
GGCCATGATCTGGCGCCAGGCGGGAGCGGCCAGGCTGCCGCCGGTCGCCCTCGCCATCGGCGTGCGCTCCTTGGGATCGCCGATCCACACCGCGGCCGCCAGGTCGGGCACGGCGCCCACGAAACAGGCGTCGGCCCGGTCCTGGCTGGTGCCCGTCTTGCCGAACGCCGGCCACCCGGGGAGGGCTGCCTCGGTCCCCGTCCCGCCGCTGACGGCCGCTTGCAGCATGGTGCGGACGCGGGCGTTCACGGCCGGATCGACGACCTGGCGGGGGCTCGGCCGGCGGCCCAGGACCTCCCGGCCGTCGGGGCCCTCGATGCGCTCGATGAGGGTGGGCGGGACGTACCTGCCGTCGTCGGCGATGGCGGCGTAGGCCCCGGCCATCTCCAGGGCGGTGACCCCGTGGCGGACCCCGCCCAGGGCCAGCGCCGGTCCGCGCTCGGCCGGCGGGCCGAGGGCGACCTCGGTGTCGATGCCGAGCCGGCCGGCGACGTCGGCGATCCGCTCGGCGCCGGTGGCGACGCCGATCTGGGCGAAGGCCGTGTTCACGCTGTCGCGCAGGGCGGCCTCCAGGTCGCGGGGCCGGTGGTCGGCGCCACCGAAGTTGTGGACCTGCCACTGCTCCCGCCCCAGATCGAAGGTGACGCCGCTGCGGCCCTCCAGGCGCCGGGAGGGGTCGAGCCCCGCCTCGAGCGCGGCGATGGCGGCGAGCGGCTTGAAGGCGCTGCCCGGCTGCCGGCGCCCGGCCGAGGCCAGGTCGAGATCGGCGAGGTCGGGGGGGCGGCGGCTGTGCAGGGCCCGGATGCGACCGGTCCCCGGCTCCACCACCGCCACTGCCGCGCCCGGCGCCCCGATGGGAGACGCCTGCTGGTCGGCCGCCCGGCGGGCTGCCTCCTGGATGCCGGGATCGATGGTTGTGCGGACCGACCAGCCCTCGGAGCGGAAGCGGCGCAGGCGCTCGGCCGGCTCCGACCCCAGCTCGGGGCGGACCGCGATCTCGGCCTCGACCGCCCGGACCAGATCGGCGTCGATCACCCCCGGCCCGGCGGGGGCAGGAGACAGGCCCAGATCGGTGCCCGAGAGCCGGCGCGCCGCCGCCGGCGCCAGCGCGCCGTGGTCGCCCGCCGCTCTCAACAGGGCGTTGCGCCGTGCCGTGGCCCGAGCGGGGTCGCGCCAGGGGTCCAACGAGGGCGAGCGGATGAGGGTGGCCAGCAAGGCGGCCTGATCGGGGCGCAGGAGCTCCACGGTGGTGGCGAAGTAGGTCTCGGCGGCGGCGGCGATGCCGTAGGCGCCGCTGCCGAAGTAGACCTCGTTGAGGTACCGGGACAGCAGCTCGTCCTTCGTCGTCTCGTGCTCCACGGCCACCGAGAGCACCAGCTCGCGCAGCTTCCGGACCAGCCGGCGCTCGCCGCCGACCAGGTTGAGCTTCACCAACTGCTGGGTGATGGTGGAGCCGCCCTGGGCGACGTCGCCCGAGCGGCTGTTGGCCAATGCGGCCCGCACCATCGCCGCCTGGTCGAATCCGTCGTGCTCGAAGAACCGGCGGTCCTCGGCCAGCACGACCAGGTGCCGGACGATCGGCGGAACGGCATCGAGGTCGACGACCCGGCGGTTCTGGCCGCCGTGGACGACGCCGAGCGGCGTCCCGTCGGCGGCCGTCACGACCGAGCGCTGCGCCAGCGGCGGGAACGGCGTGGCGTCGACGGACGTGAAGGTGGCGGCCGCGTCCAACAGCGGCCCGGGCGCGTACCAGCCGACGAGCCCGACGGCGAGCGCCACCACCCCGGCGCGAGGAGCGAGCGCCAGCGTCACCCGCCGGACCGGTCGAAGGAGGGGGCGGCACCGCCGGCCGCATCGCCCCGTGGCCCGGGCGGCCACCACGAGCACCGACGTCGTGAGCCGGGCGGCGGCCACCGTCCATCGCCCGAGCGCGGGGAGGCCGCGCTGGACGACGTCGTCGAACGAGCGGAGGGCGTCCTGCTGGAGCGGGCGAATGGCGACGGCCAGCTCGCCCATACGGGGCCGCCGGGCGCGCACGGCGCCAGCCACCGCCCGGGCGCCAACGGCGACCACGGGCCCGCCC